>NZ_JBEZXZ010000125.1:0-26214 GCF_040638275.1 Actinoplanes sp. NPDC026623
ACACGCTCCACCGGCCATCCCATATCCACCGCCCTCTGACTGGATTTGCGCCGTGTGCACATCGCACCCCGGCGCGCGCGCCGACCCGGAGGAACGTCTCGAGCACCTCGTCGAGCGTGTACGGATCCAGCGACAGCACGTCGGCGCGGCAGCCCAGGTAGTCGAGCGCGTCGGAGACCTGTCCGGACGGGAGCGCGCACACCTGGCACAGGTCCTGGGTGAGGATCAGCTCGGGCGCGAGCGCGGCCAGCGCGCCGGCGTGCAGCGTGTAGAGGTCGCCGCCCGTGCTCAGCCGGTCCTTCACGTACGCGTCGATGTCGCCGGGGGTCATGCCGCGGGTGTCGCGCCCGCCGACCACGACCGTCTTCTCCGTGCGGGCGGACGGCGGCTCGTCGCACTCGAACGTCACGCCGACCAGGTCGTCGCCGAGGCCGAGGGCGTACACGATCTCGGTGGCGGAGGGGAGCAGGGAGACCAGGCGCATGGTCCGGAAGTCTGCCGCAGGTCCGGCCTTGTCGCTCGATCAGGTCATGTCCGGCGTTGTCGAGCGGCCGGCGGTGGTTGCCGTGACACGCTCGGCGGGTGCCCTTGCCGGATCTTGATACCTACACCTCGGACCGCACGATCGACAACGCCAGCTTCGAGGGCGTCGTCGTGCCGGGCCTGAGCGCCGAGTTCTTCCGTCGCACCGAGGGTGACCGGACGGCGACCGTCGGCCGCTACTCGATGAACGGCCGGGAGCTTCTACTTGCCTGGGGGTGGGCCGACGAGGAGCACTGCCGCTTCTCGTCGGTCCGGGACCCCGAGGGTTTCTGGCATCCGGAGACGCCGGGCTGCCCGGTGGTGGAGATCATCCGGGACGGCGAGGCCCCGGATGCGCCGGTGACCGCGCTGGCGATCCGCACGCCCACCGGCCAGTGGGTCACGACCGATCGGGCGCGGGTGCCGTCTCGGTAGCGGGGGAGCGCCGCACCAGCCAGAGCGAGGCGCCGGTCAGCGCCAGCGCGAGGGCGAAGAGCGTCAGATGCAGGGCCGGGTCGACGATCGGCATGAAGCCGATGACGGCGACCGGAATCTGGATCACCGCGATGAGCGCGACGAGCAGCCAGGACCGGGAGCCGCGCCACAGCGCCGCGGTCCAGATCGGAGCGGACGCCACCAGCAGGGTGAGCCCGTCGAGCAGGGCGTGCAGGTTGGCGTTGTGGACGTTGTTGTGTGCGAACGCCTGCGCGGGCGCGGCGATCCACAGGGCGGCGAGGGCGAATCCGGCGATGACAGCGGCACGACGCATGGCTTCCTCCGAGCGTTACTGAACCGTTGCACTGGGTAATGACGGTACGGAAGCCTCAGGCGGGCCGTAAAGCCCTCAAACGATTCACTCGCGTCACTCGCGCGGGCGGGTGCCGCCCCACACGACGACGTCTCATAACTCTGTGTCGGCCGATCGGACCGCTTCCACGACTTTACGGACGTTTGGCTACTCGGGGTTATGTCGCCTAGGGTGGGCTCCGTCGGCGTGCGCCGACGGATTGAGCAGGAGATATCCGTGAACCTGAGCGAGGTCGCCATGGCTGCGGCTATCACTGTGAGTGTTGCTGGCGTTTCTTACGCTGCGTTGAACGTCGACGGCCTTACCGGCTCGACCAGGACGGTCGCCGACCAGGCCTCGTGCCACTCGGTCGAGGGCGCGGTCGTGGCCTTCGTGGCCCAGCACAACGCCGCGCCGACGACGATCAAGCAGCTCAGCCCGTACCTGAAGGGCGACGTCTCCGCGTACCGGATCGTCGCCGGCCGGGCCGCCGGGCCGGGCTGCTAGCGCCGGTCGCGCTCAGCCGGCGAGGCTGAAGCGCTCCGAGTGCACCTGGCTCGACGGGACCCGCAGCGAGCGCAGGCTGCGCAGCACCGCGTTCGTCATCGCTGCCGGGCCGCAGACGTAGACGTCGCGGTCCAGGATGTCCGGGACCATCGCGGCCAGGTTGTGCGGGTCGAACGGGTTGTTCGGCGGAGAGCCCTCGCCCGTGCGCCCGGTCAGCAGGTGCAACTGGGCGCCGCGGGCCCGCGCCAGGTTCTGCAGCTCGCCGAGCAGCACCGCGTCCCTCTCGGTGTGCGCGCGGTACAGCACGACCACCGGGCCGGTGAGCTCCTCCAGCAGGGCGCGGATCGGGGTGATGCCGACGCCGCCGGCGATCAGCAGCGTCGCGTCCTTGACCCGGCTCAGCGAGGTGAACGCGCCGTAAGGGCCCTCGGCGAAGACGCGGGTGCCGACCGGGATGTCGCGCAGCCGGGCGCTGCCCGAGCCGACCGCCTTCGCCGTCAGCCGCAGGCTGCGGCCGTCCGGGGCCGCCGACAGGGAGAACGGGTTCGCGTCCCACCAGTGGCCGTGGCCCAGGAAGCGCCAGATCATGAACTGGCCCGCGCGGGCCGGAAGCTTGTCGAGGTTGCGGCCCGTGACGTGCACCGAGACCACGTTGTCGGCCTCGGGCACCACCGCGGCGACCCGGAACCGGTGGTGGGCGTTGCGCCACAGCGGCATGGCGATCCGTCCGACGATCAGCGACACCAGCGCGAACGCCCACAGCGCCCACCAGTACACCCGCGCGAGCGCCGAGGAGGTGAACGTCGACACCTCGAAGAGCTGGTGGATCAGGGCGAAGGCCACGGCGACGTACAGGCAGAAGTGCACCGCGTGCCACGCCTCGTACGACAGCCGGCGCCGCGCCGCGCGGATCGAGAGGCCGGCGGCGACCAGCACGATGCCGGCGGCGAGCATGCCCAGCAGCACCGGAACCTGGACCCTCAGGTTGTTGAACTCGATCAGCGGCGTGCTGTGGTACTCGCTCGCGTAGCCGAGCAGGATGAACGTCGGGTGCAGCAGGACCAGCCAGAACAGGGAGAAACCGGTCCACCGGTGCCACGAGGTGAGCCGGTCCATGCCGATCCGGCGGTCCAGCCACGGCAGGCGGGCCACCAGGACCAGCTGCAGGATCATCACCAGGGCCAGGTGCAGGCCGAGCCACTTGCCGAACCCGAGGATGGGGTTCTTGGCGGGCTCGGCGGTGAGGAACACCGTCTCGACTATCAGCACGTTGACGCCGACGACCGCCCAGAGGACGAGCCGGGCCAGCATGGCCGGGGGGACAGCGGTGCGGGAGGTTACCCCGTGCAGCCGTTCGTTCGCAGCCGTCATCGACATATCTCCTGTTCGCAGGGCCCTTGTGTCACACACGTCGCGGTCGACGATCCGGTTCACTGCGATGTACAGCGCCCTGGCGACGACAGTTCAGCACAACGGGGCCCGACACGGAAAGCGTGCGCCGGAATCCGACGCACGCTTCTGCCCGCAGAAGGCTTACGGGTACGCGACGAGATAGCTCGGCACGGTGTCCGTGCCCTGCGCCACGGCGCCCGTGGTGTTGATGACGTTGGTGATCGAGCCGACGCCGCCGAGCGACACCGTCAGCAGGCTGTGGAACCGGACACCGGAGGCGTTCGGCGCCTCGAAGCCGCGGGCCGCGACGATCGAGGGGTTCACGTTGAAGTAGCAGTAGCTGCCCATGCCCCACGCCTCATGCGTGGTGACCGAGTTCGCGACCTTGTAGGCGGCGTACCCGTTGGTGCCGGTGCGCCACGCGGCCTGGGTCGGCGGGTCGTACGGCATCTCGTTCTGGAAGAAGATTGTCCGTCCGCCGTTGCCGTTCCACTGCACCTGGTAGTTCTGGTAGTGCTCGACGAACAGGCCGAGTGCGAGCACGTTGTTGCCGTTGACGATCAGCCCGCTGGCGGCGGGGTTCGTCGTCCAGCCGACCCCGGCACCGTGGTCGGCGCGCCAGGCCCAGATGTGGTCGAGCAGCGTGTTGTTGCTGTTGACCAGCAGGCTGTTGGTCGCCGCGCCGGGTCCGGCGCCGCCGATCCGGAAGAACACGTCCTGCACCGAGGTCGGGTTACCGGCGTGGCCGGCGCTCGAGCCGGCCGGCCCGATCTGCAGCAGGTTGGCGGAGTTGGTGGTGCCGGCGTCGAAGAGCAGGCTGGAGATCTTCACCCCGTCGACGTCCGCGACCGTCATCGGGGTCACCCCGCCGTCCGGGACGATCGTGGCGTAGCCGAGGCCCATCACCACGGTGTTCGCCCGGTTCACGTTGATCGTCTGGTTGACGTGGTAGATGCCGGGCGTGAAGAGCAGGTTCAGGCCCTGCGCCAGCGCCGCGTTGATCGTCGCCGCCGAGTCGCCCGGGTGCGCGACGTAGAACTGGGTCAGCGGGATGGAGCTGCCCGGCGTGTTCGGCCAGGTGACGTTCGACGAGTTGGTCTGCAGGCTCGGCACCCACACCGCGTAGTTCGAGCCGTCCAGGTACAGGTACGGCTTCTCCCTGCTGATCGGCGTGGTGGCCAGGGTGGTGATCGGCGGGTTCGGGAACGAGGTCGCGGGGGCGCCGACCACGCCGGTGAAGACGTTGTTCCACACCGCGTTGAGGTTCATCTGGATGTTGCTGTTGCGGGTGTACCACTGCTGCTGCGAGAACGGCTGCAACTGCCCGTTGACCTTGGTGTCGGCGATGTATCCGCCGCTGGCCCAGCCGAACCCGGTCGGGGTCAGGCTCAGGTGGGTGTTGATGTTCATCCGGCGCATCGGCGCGGCCTGCGCGACCGCCCACCGCTCGTACGCGGTCCCGGCCGGCGGCGTCACGGAGAAGTTCTCGGTGGACCGCCAGAAGTTCTGGGTCGCGTTGCCGCCGAACCACCCGGCGTCGACGGTCACGTTGCTGCTGTTGAGGTTGACGTCCGTGGGGTTGCGGCCCAGCCCGGCGATCGACGTGTAGAAGCCGATGTTCGCGGTCAGGTCGTTGTAGGTGCCGGGCTTGAACAGCAGTTCGTAGCGCTGGCCGCCGAACTGCTGCGTCTCCGACTGGCTGAACACGGTGTTGAGCTGCGACTGGATCGACGCGGTGGACATCGACGGGTCGAAGACGAGCACGTTGGGCCCGAGCGAGCCGCCGCCGGGGATGCCCGGCCCGCCGGTGGTGGTGCCGAAGACCTGGAACTCCCAGAGCGAGTAGCCGTACGGCGTCGCGCGGGCGGTGCCGTTCATCCGCACGTAGCGGCCGGTGCCGGAGACGGCGAGCGTCTGGATGCCGCCGGTGCCGGTGGTCGTCGAGGCGATGGTGGTCCAGGCGCTGCCGTCGGCCGAGGTCTGAATCTGGTACCCGGTCGCGTACGCGGCCTCCCAGTTCAGCACGACCTGGCTGATCGCGTACGAGGCGCCGAGGTCGATCTGGATCCACTGGGGATCGCTGAAGGCGCTCGACCAGCGGCTGGCGGTGTTGCCGTCGACGGCGGCGGAGGCGGGGAACGTGCCGTTCTCGGTGGACGAGGCGGTGGCGGCCTTGCCCTGCGAGACGAGGGGATCGGCGGCGAGCGCCGGCTGCGGCGTTGCGGCGGTGAGTGCGGCGATCAGCGTCAGGACGAGGCCGATCAGGGCGCCGCGACGGCGGGGGCGGGGGACGGGAGCAACTTCCATGAGCACTCCTCGGATTTCAGAAATGTTACGTGAGAGCGCTCTCTGAGCGTGAACCGGGCCTCGAAATATGTCAATAGTTCGATGGTGCGGCGTACCCGTGCGCGGACGGTCACCCTGAGGTCATACGATCGCCCCCGAGAATGCCGGAACAGCACGGAGGGTGTCATGACGGAGACGCTGGAGTTTCAGGCCGAGGCGCGGCAGTTGCTGCAGTTGATGGTCCATTCGATCTATTCGAACAAGGACATCTTCCTGCGGGAGCTGATCTCCAACGCCTCCGACGCCCTGGACAAGCGCCGCCTGGTGGCCCTGGCCGAGGACGGCGTCAGCCCCGAGGACCTGCACATCGAGATCGCCGCCGACGCGCAGGCGCGCACGCTCACCGTGCGGGACAACGGCATCGGCATGTCGCGCGACGAGGTGGTCTCGCTGATCGGCACGATCGCCAAGTCCGGCACCGCCGAGCTGCTGCGCAAGATCAAGGAGGGCAAGGAGAAGGAGTCGGCCGAGCTGATCGGCCAGTTCGGCGTCGGCTTCTACTCGACCTTCATGGTCGCGGACAAGGTCACCCTGGTCACCCGGCGGGTCGGCGACGACTCCGGTACCCGGTGGGAGTCGGCCGGCGAGGGCACGTACACGATCGAGGAGGCGGCCGACGCGCCGCAGGGCACCGCGGTGACCGTGCACCTGCGTCCGAAGGACGAGGAGGACGCGCTCTTCGACTACGCCGACGAGCGCAAGATCCGGGAGATCGTCAAGCGGTACTCCGACTTCATCTCGTTCCCCATCCGCCTGGCCGCGGACGAGGGCGAGCCGGCGACGCTCAACTCGATGAAGGCGCTCTGGGCCCGGCCCCGCTCCGAGGTCAAGGACGAGGAGTACACCGAGTTCTACCGGCACATCAGCCACGACTGGACCGACCCGCTCGAGACCATCCAGATGCGCGCCGAGGGCACCTTCGAGTACGAGGCGCTGCTGTTCATCCCGTCCCGCGCGCCGCACGACCTGTTCCAGCGCGACGGCCGCCGCGGCATCCAGCTCTACGTCAAGCGCGTGTTCATCATGGATGACAGCCGCGAGCTGATGCCCGACCACCTGCGCTTCGTCAAGGGCGTGGTGGACGCCGCCGACCTGTCGCTGAACATCTCCCGGGAGATCCTGCAGCAGGACCGGCACATCCAGATGATCCGCCGCCGCCTCGCCAAGAAGGTCCTCTCCACGGTCAAGGACCTGATGACCAACGACGCGGAGAAGTACCGCACCTTCTGGCGCGAGTTCGGCCGGGCGGTCAAGGAGGGCCTGCTGGGCGACCCCGACGACCAGAAGCCGATCCTGGACATCGCCTCGTTCGCCTCGACCGCCGGCGACGAGCCGACCACCCTCGCCGCGTACGTCGAGCGGATGAAGCAGGGCCAGGACGCGATCTACTTCATGACCGGCGAGACCCGGGTGCAGGTGGAGAACTCGCCGCATCTGGAGGCCTTCAAGGCCAAGGGTTACGAGGTCCTGCTGCTCACCGACCCGGTCGACGAGATCTGGGTCGACGCGGTGCCGGAGTACGACGGCCGCAAGCTCCAGTCGATCGCCCGCGGCTCCGTCGATCTCGACGCCGAGCCGGCCTCGGAGGAGAAGTCGGGCGAGTTCGCCCCGCTGCTGACCTGGCTGGGCGAGACCCTCACCGACGAGGTGAAGGAGGTCCGGCTCTCCACCCGGCTGACCACCTCGCCGGCCTGCCTGGTCAGCGACGCCGACGACATCACGCCCACCCTCGAGAAGATGTACCGGGCGATGGGCCAGGAGGTGCCGCCGGTCAAGCGGATCCTCGAGCTGAACCCGGAGCACCCGCTGGTGAGCGGCCTGCGGGCGGCGCACGAGCAGCGGGCCGACGACCCGAACCTGCCGGAGACGGCGGAGCTGCTCTACGGCACCGCGCTGCTGGCCGAGGGCGGCGACCTGACCGACCCGGCCCGCTTCGCCAAGCTGCTCGCCGACCGCCTCGCCCGCACGGTCTAGGCGCCTCGCGGAGTCCGGCTTCCGTCCCGCGAGGCGCAAGCCGGACCGCCGGGTCAGCCGGGGCGCGCGGCCACCGCGTAGAACCGGGCCATCGCCGTGTCCGCCACGCCGGGCCAGGGCAGCCCGGCCATCGCCTCGGAGGCGGACACCGCCGGCTCGCCGTTGATCCGGATCTCGGCGACCGTCGAGTCCGGGGTCCGGCAGAGGAACACCTTGATGCCGTTGAGCCGGGGCCGGTTCAGCGCGGGCGTCAGCTCGCCCGACAGGGTGCGCAGCAGCTCGCTGTCGAGCATCGCGGCCTGCAGCGCGTGGTTGCTCGCGTTGTCGGGGCCGTAGCCGATCACCCCGGAGCTGATGGTGTGCCAGCCCGGGACGGCCGCGGTGTCCTCCTCGCCCAGGTGGGTCGCGTACTGGCCGGTGCTGCCGGTGGCCATCTCGAGGAAGCAGGCGCCGGAGGTCTCGGCCCAGAGGTGCACGGCCGTGCCGACGGCGCCGGCACCGGTCCCGATGCCGCTGACGCAGTCCACGACGAGGTCCCGGCCGGGGTCGCCCAGGTTGGTGGTGAAGCCCAGGTCGAAATGCCCGGGGTCGCCGGTGTGGTTGGGCATCATCATCACCGCCCAGGGCTGGTGGCGGCCGAGCAGGATGCCGTTCTTGATCGTGCTGCCCTCGGCGAAGCCGGGCGCGATCTCCTCGATCCTGTCGCGCACCAGGGCCATGAACCGATCGTCGGACGGGCGTTCCGGCTCGGGTTCGTGCTCCGGTGGCTTCGCGCGCTTCCAAAACATGGCGGAATCGTAGAGTCCCGATGGTCGTTCGCACAGACCCGAATGCTCGATGCCGCTAGGCCCGCACCGCCGGGGTCAGCACGGCGGCCACCGTCGACCTGACCAGGGCGTCGGGGTCGGTGCACTCCAGCTTGCCGTCGAGCAGCAGCACCGCCAGGCCGTGCACCAGCGCCCACGCGCCCACCCGCAGGGCCGGGGTGGCCACCCGGCTCGCCAGGATCTCGGCGGTGCGCGCCCATGCCGCGTTGGCGGTCGGGCGGCCGTACATCAGGCGGAACAGCCCGGGGTGCTCCAGCGCGAACGCCACGTAGACCCGGGCCATGGTCTCCAGGTCGGCGGACGCCTCCAGGCGGTCGGCCAGCCCGTCGAAGCCGCGCCCCGCCAGGGCCGAGAGCAGGGCGTCCTTGTCCTCGTAGTGCCGGTACGGCGCGTTGGGCGAAACGCCGGCCCGGCGCGCCACCGCGCGCAGCGAGAACGCCTCGCCGTCGTCCAGCAGCCCGAGCCCGGCGTCGAGCAGCGCCGCCCGCAGGTCGCCATGGTGATACGACCGACCCCCCGGTGATGTTGACACTGCACACACCGCCTTCCTAATGTGCGCAGTGTATACATTCGCGATCACCGGGAGTGTCCGTGTCCGTACGATCGACCGAGGTCCGCCTCGCGGCCCGCCCGCAGGGCTGGCCCACCGCCGAGACGTTCGAGTTCGCCACCGCCGAGCTGGGTGACCCCGAGCCGGGCCAGGTGCTGGTGCGCAACCTGCTGATGAGCGTCGACCCGTACATGCGCGGCCGGATGGACGACCGCAAGTCGTACGTGCCGCCGTTCCAGGTCGGCCACGCCCTCGAGGGCGGCGCCGTCGGCGAGGTCGTCGCGTCGGCCGCCGAGGGGCTCAAGCCCGGCGACATCGTCCTGCACGGGTTCGGCTGGCGCGAGTACGCCCTGGTCAACGCGCGTTCCGCGGCCAAGGTCGACCCGTCGGCGGCCCCGCTGGGCGCGTACCTCGGGGTGCTCGGCATGACCGGGCTCACCGCGTACGCGGGGCTGCTGCGCACCGCGGAGTTCAAGCCGGGCGACGTCGTCTTCGTCTCCAGCGCCGGCGGCGCGGTCGGCCAGGTCGTCGGCCAGCTGGCGCGGCTCAAGGGCGCCGCCCGGGTCATCGGCAGCGCCGGCTCCGCGGCGAAGGTCGCGTACCTGACGGACGAGCTCGGCTTCGACGCGGCGTTCGACTACCACGACGGCCCGATCGGCGAGCAGCTCAAGCGCGCGGCGCCGGACGGCATCGACGTCTACTTCGACAACGTCGGCGGCGACCACCTCGAGGCGGCGATCTCGGCGCTCAACCTGCACGGCCGGATCACGGTCTGCGGCATGATCAGCGTCTACAACGCCACCGAGCCGACCCCGGCGCCGCGCAACCTGGCCATGCTGATCGGCAAGCGCCTGACGATGCGCGGCATGCTGGTGAGCGACCACGGCGACCTGCGCGAGCCCTTCATCGCCGACGTGGCGCCGTGGATCGCGGACGGCAGCATCAAGCACCCGGAAACGATCTTCGAGGGCCTGTCCCAGGCGCCCGAGGCCTTCCTGGCCATGCTGCGCGGCGACGGCTTCGGCAAGAACCTGGTCCGCATCGCCCAGTAGCCTCCCCGCCGGCTTCCCCGCCGCGCGGACCACCCGGTCGTCCGCGCGGCGGCGTCGCGTTCTAGGCGTCGCGTACGCGGAGCAGCAGGGCGCCGGCCGCGAGGGCGGCGGCGGCCCACCCGGCGGTGACGGCGAGGCCGGCCCAGGGTTGCAGCGGCAGCAGGCGCAGGTCGGTGGTGGCCTGGACGGCGAGGCCGGCGCTCATCGGTGCGATCTGCTCGAGCCGGCGCTGCCAGTGCGGATCGCCGATCGCCTGGGTGAGCACGGGCAGCAGGTAGAGCAGGCCGAGGACGATTCCGATGCCGGCCGCGGAGCTGCGCACGACGGCGGCGACGCCGAGGCTCAGCAGGGCTATCAGGGTCAGGTACAGGATCGACCCGACGACGGCGCGCAGGGTCGGGCCGTCCGCCAGGGACAGGGCGCGATGACCGTGTGCGGCGGTGAAGCCGTGGCGGGGCAGCAGGAGCCGCCCGGCCAGCAGCGACCCGAGAACCGCGACGGTGCCGGCGACGGCCACGACACCGGCGAGGGCGACGGCCTTGGCGGCGAAGGCGGTGACCCGGCGCGGCATCGCCGTCAGGGTCGTGCGGATCATGCCCGAGCCGTACTCGCCGCCGATGACCAGCACGCCGAGGACGGCGGCCGGCGCCTGGCCGAGCATGACGCCGATGAGGCCGAACCTGACCGGGTCGCCGCCGCAGCCGGCGGACTCACAGGTCACCACCGAGGCCGCCGCGGCGCCGAGCGCCACCGTCGCCACGATCATGCCGAGCAGCAGCCGGCGCGGGCCGGCGACGGTCCGCAGCTTCGTCCACTCCGCGCGCAGCGCCGCCCTCATGCGTCCCTGCGGCGCAGCACGACGGCCGCCACCGCCAGGCCGGCCGCCGCGTAGCCGGCCAGCACCGCGAGCCCGGCCCACGGCGCCAGCGGGTAGTAGTCGTTGTACGGCGTGTAAGGGTTCGCGACCTGGGGGTACTTCACCAGCGTCTGCTGCACGGCGAAGGCCGCGGCCGGGGTGACCCGGGTCAGCCAGGCAGCCGCGCCCGCGGGCATGAACGGGTTGGCGACCAGCAGGTACGGCAGCACGAAGGCCACGATGACCGTGGTGACCGCGGCGGCGCTGCTCCGCACGACGGCGCCGACCGCGAGGGCGAGGACCGAGGCGGCGGCGAGCAGCGCCGCGGTGCCCACCGCCACCCGCAGCCCGGTCGACGCCGACACCGGGAAGATGTACACGCCGTGGGCCCGGGCGAGCCGCACGCCGAGCGGGACCGCGACGACCGTGCCGGCCAGCCCGGCGACGAACGCGACGGAACCCAGCACGATCGCCTTGGCCAGCAGCACCCGGCCCCGTCCCGGGCCGGCGGCCAGGGTGACGTGGATCAGCCCCGTCCGGTGCTCGGTGGTGATGAACAGCGCCCCGACGACGATCACCGCGATCAGCGCGGCGAACGTGCCGGTGAGCAGGTTGCCGAGGGTGCCGGCGGTCGGCAGGGAGTAGCGGACGGCGGGCGCCAGGTCGCCGGCGCCGGTCACCGTGAGGCCGCCGCCGGATTCCGCGAACGAGCCCGACGTGTCCGCCGGATAGCCGGCGAAGGAGGGCGACCCGGCCCCCAGCTGCTCGCCCGTCCACTCGCCGCCGGCCCAGCCGCCCTGGAGACGGAGGTCCCGGAAGGCAGCCGTCGACACGCTGCTCGTCGTGCCCAGGCCCTCCACGGCCTGCGGAGACGCCACGAACAGCCCGCCCTGCGCGGTCGGGCCGAGCCTCAGGCGCGCGGAGCCCACCGTGGTCCAGGCGGTGCCGTCGGCGGAGGCGTAGCCGGTGATCGTGTCGCCCGAGCGGACCAGCCGCAGCAGGCGTACCGGCCCGGCGGGGCCGGCCGTGTCGTTGACGTAGTCGTGCTGCATCCGTACGCCGTGGTCGCCGGTGACCATGATCGCCGCGTACGGCGATCCCTGCCGGGTGCTCTGCCTGACGATGAGCCCGGCCTTGGCCCACGGCACGACGCCGGGGCGCACGCCGTCGAGGCCCGTGGGGACGCTGCTCTCGAGCGCGGAGACGGTAACGGTGACGCTGCCGTCCCCGGTCAGCGGCCGGTGCACGAAGTAGAAGCTGTCGGTGACCGGCTCGCCGCCCGGGCCGGTCGGCGCGGGCCCCGAGCCCTGCTGATCGCTGCTGATCCCGGCGAGCAGGGCGACCAGCACCACCAGCAGGGCCGCCACCGCCATGCCGGTCACCCAGCCCAGCACCGTCCGGAACTTGGTCCACTCCGCGTTCAGCAACTCGGCGAAGCCGGTCATCGGGTCACCTCCGTCGGCGTCGCGGCGCGGAACTCGACCGCCTCGCGGGTCAGTTCCAGGTAGACGTCCTCCAGAGTGGCGCGGTGCGCCGACACCTCGGAGAACGGCACCGCGCCAGCGCCGAGCAGAGCCACGATCCGATCCGCCGGCATCCCGGAGACGGTGACGGTGTCGCGGCCGGTGGCCGCCACCGTCGCGCCGGCCCGCGCGAGCACCCGCGTCGCGTCCGCGCCGGCCGTGGTGCGCAGGACCACCCGGCCCCCGGAGCAGGCCGCGATCAAATCGGCCACGCCGGCGTCGGCGATGGCCCTGCCGCGCCCGGCGACGACGAGGTGATCGGCGGTGTCCTGCACCTCGCTCATCAGATGGCTGGACACCAGCACGGCGCGGCCGTCGGCGGCCAGCGACCGCAGGAGGCCGCGCATCCAGATGATGCCGTCGGGGTCCATGCCGTTGAACGGCTCGTCGAGCATGATGATCGGCGGGTCGCCCAGCAGGGCCGCGGCGATGCCGAGCCGCTGCCGCATGCCGAGCGAGTAGCCGCCCGCCCCGCGCCGGGCCGCCGGACCCAGGCCGACCTGCTCGATCACCCGGTCGACCCGCCGCGCGGCCAGGCCCTGTGAGTGCGCCAGCCACAGCAGGTGGTTGCGCCCGCTGCGGCCGGGGTGCGGCGCCGCCGCGTCCAGCAGCGAACCGACGTGCTTCAGCGGGTGCCGGAGGCCGCGGTACCGCCTTCCGCCGATGAGCGCGATGCCCTCGTCGACCGCGTCCAGGCCCAGGATCACCCGCATCGTGGTGGACTTCCCGGCGCCGTTCGGCCCCACGAAGCCGGTGACCACGCCCGGGCGGACGGTGAAGGACATGCCGTCGAGGGCCAGGGTCGCCCCGTACCGCTTGCGCAGTCCGGCGACGACGATCCCTTGAATTGGACTCATGCCGAACGTTGTACGCGGCACCCGGTTCCAGCCCGGTCGCGGCCGCCGCGACCCGGCTGCGACCCGGGACCTGGCATCGTTACGCGCATGGCAACTCGACCCGGCCGCCCCGCCCGGCCGTCCGGCGGTGACCGGCGGTGAGGGTCCTCGTCGTCGAGGACTTCGAGATCCTCGCCCGATCCATCGGTACCGGGCTGCGCCGCGAGGGAATGGCCGTCGACGTCGTCCTGGACGGTGCCGACGCCCTCGAGCGACTGGCCGTCACCCGCTACGAGGTGGTGATCCTCGACCGCGACCTGCCCGGCGTGCCCGGGGACGAGATCTGCCGGCGGCTGGCCGGCGACCGCTGCGACCCCCGGGTGCTGATGCTGACCGCGGCCGGCACGATCGAGGATCGCGTCGAGGGGCTCGGCCTCGGCGCGGACGACTACCTGCCCAAGCCGTTCGCCTTCGCCGAACTGGTCGCCCGCGTGCGCGCCCTGGCCCGCCGGGCCACCCCGCCGCTTCCGCCGACCCTGGCCTGCGGCGACATCACCCTGGACCCCGCCCGCCGGGTGGCGTCCCGCGCCGGCCGGCGCCTCGAGCTCAGCCCGAAGGAGTTCGCGCTCCTGGAATGCCTGCTGGGCTCGCCCGGCCTGGTGCTGTCCGCCGAGGAACTGCTCGAACGGGTCTGGGACGAGGCGGCCGACCCCTTCACGTCCGCGGTCAAGCACACCATGCACCGGCTGCGGGGCAAGCTCGGCGACCCGCCGGTGATCGAGACCGTCCGCGAGGGCGGCTACCGGATCGGGCCGCGGTGACCAGATCCCTGCGGGCCCGGCTCGCGCTCTTCTACGCCGCGGGCGTCTACGCCGCCGGGGTCGTGGTCCTCGCCGTCGTCCTGGTTCCGCTGGCCGGCCTCCGGTCGACCGTTCCGGTCGACAGCCCGGGGCCGGCCACGGTCACCGGCACCGGGGACGGCATCGGCCCGCACCAGCTCGTCGTCGGCTCCGCCGTCGCGCTCGCCGTCCTCGTCCCCGTCGCGCTCGCCGCCGGGTGGTTCGTCGCCGGCCGCTTCCTGCGGCCCCTGCGGGCCATCACCGCCACCGCCACCGCCATCTCCGCCGGCAACCTCCACCGGCGCCTCGACCTCGGCGAACCCGCCGACGAGCTGACCGAACTGGGCCACATTCTCGACGACCTCTTCGCCCGCCTCCAGGCCTCCTTCGACGCGCAGCGGCACTTCGTCGCCAACGCCTCCCACGAGCTGCGCACCCCGCTCGCCGGCCTGCGTACGCTGCTCGAGGTCACCCTCGCCGACCCGGACGCCGACGCCGGCACCCTGCGCTCGGCCTGCGAGGAGGCCCTCGCCCTCGGCGGACACCAGGAACGGCTCGTCGAGGCCCTGCTCGCCCTGGCCACCAGCGAGCGCGGCCTCACCCGCAGGGACACGGTCGACCTCGCCCGGGTCGCCGCCGGGGTGCTCGACTCCCGCCGCGACCAGGCCACGCTGGGCGGCGTCGGCCTCGCCGCAGACCTGGCGCCCGCGGTCACGATCGGAGACCCGAGGCTGATCGAAAGCCTCATCGCGAACCTCGTCGACAACGCCATCCGCCACAACCACCCGGGCGGGCACGTGGAGATCACCACCCGGGCCTGCGGCGCCCGGGCGATCCTGACGGTCACCAACAGCGGGCCGGTCATCCCCGGCGACCAGGTCCAGCGCCTCTACCAGCCCTTCCAGCGGCTGACGCCGGACCGGCACGGCCGCCGCGACGGCTACGGGCTCGGCCTCGCCATCGTCAGCGCCGTCGCGCAGGCCCACCACGCCACCCTCACCACCGGCGCGCGCCCCGAGGGCGGCCTGGCCATCACCGTGGAATTCGCACCTGCAACGCACCCGGACCCGGCATGATGCGGCGATGAACACGACGATTCGGCGGGCCGGAGACGGGGACGCCCGGGCTGTCGCGGAGCTGCTCATCCGCGCCCGCCGGGCCGCCACCGCCATCCCCACCGCGGTCCACTCGGACCCCGAGGTGCACCAGTGGGTCGCCACCGTGGTCCTCGCCGAGCGGGAGGTGTGGCTGCTGGAGGACGGCGGCGCGCCGCTGGCGGTGCTGGTGCTGGACGGCGGCTGGGTCGACCAGCTCTACGTCGCACCGGGCCGCACCGGCGGGGGACTGGGCTCCCGCCTCATCGAGCACGCGAAGTCGCGGCGGCCGGACGGGCTCCAGCTGTGGACGTTCGCGACCAACACCGGCGCGCAGCGGTTCTACCTCCGGCACGGCTTCACCGTGGCCGAGAGGACCGACGGCTCCGGAAACGAGGAGAAGGCGCCGGACGTCCGCTTCGTCTGGGCGGGCGGCATCATCCCGCAGGAGTGAACCTGGGCGGCCCGAACGGTGGCCCGCCGGGCGCCTGGCCCGGCCGTTCCATCCGTCGCGGGCGAGCCGCCGTCGCGCCGTTTTGCGGTATTTCTACGCATAGCGAAGACGACCGCGGCTGCCCTGGGAGAGAAAATGCCGGCATTGGCCATCGCCCGGGACTACGACGCGGTGCTGTTCGACCTCGACGGGGTGCTCGTCCCGCGCAGATCGGGCGGGCCCGGCTCGCCACGCACCGGCGTCGAGGCGTTTCCGGGCTCCATCGCCTGGGTCCGCGAGCTGCGGGAGGCCGGGCTCAGGACCGCGATCGTGTCCGGCGACCCCGAGGGTACGGCCGTCGTGGCCGGCGCGGGACTCACCAATCTCTTCGACGCCGGCGTGGACGGCCCGGGCGGCGTGCCGGCACCCGGCAGGTACCTCGAGGCCGCCCGCCGGCTCGGCGTCGAACCCGGCCGGACGATCGTGGTCGGCGACCTGCCCGCCGACATGGCGGCGGGCCGGGCCGGAGAGTTCGGCCTGGTCATCGGCGTCGACCGGGAGGCCTGCGGCACCGAGCTCGCGGAGCACGGCGCCGACCTGGTGGTCGCCGACCTCGGCGAGTTGCTGGCCGCCGCGACCGACGACGTGCACCGGGCCGGGCCGCGGGGTCACCGGCTGGTGGCCGCCGCCCGCCGGATCCTGGCGGCGAGCGGGGACTACCCGATCGAACCGTGGCGGATCGTCGAGCACGTGTACAACCCCGGCTTCATCGAGCAGACCGAGACCCTGTTCGCGGTGGCCAACGGCTTCCTCGGCATGCGCGGCTCGTTCGACGAGGGCGAGCCGTCCTACCGACCGTCGACCCTGCTGAACGGCTTCCACGAGACCTGGCCGATCGTCTACCCGGAGAACGCGCACGGCTTCGCCACCACCGGGCAGACCATCGTGCCGGTCCCCGACGGCACCGCGGTCCGGCTGTTCGTCGACGACGACCCGGTCACCTGCGAGACCACCGAGGTCCGGGAGTTCGAGCGGGTCCTGGACATGCGCCGCGGCGTCCTGGAACGCACAGTCGTGTTCCAGCTGGCGGACGGCCGGCGGTTCCGGCTGCTCACCACCCGGTTCGTCTCCCTCGCCCAGCGGCATCTCGCCGGCATCCGCTTCGAGCTGACCGCCCTCGACGCCCCGGGCCGGGTCGTCATCTCCTCGGAGCTGGTGACGCGCCGCGCGCGAACCGAGACGGCCGCCTTCGACCCGAGGCAGACCCGGGCCCTGGACGACGCGGCCCTGCGGCCCGACGGCGACCGCGAGGACGGGGTCCGGGTGATCCGCGCCTATCGGACGGCCCGCAGCGCGCTGCGGGTGGCGGCCGGCATGGATCACGAGTTCGACCCCGGACTGCTCACGCACGTCCGCACCAGGCTCGACGGCCGGCGCGCCTACGTCGTGTTCGAGGCCGAGGCGCAGCCGGGCCGGACGGTCACGCTGACCAAGTGGCTCGGATACCACTACGGCCCGGATACCGACACGGACCTGGGCGAACGCGTGGCGATGACGCTGCACCGGGCCCGCAGCGCCGGCTATCCGGCCTCGCTGGCGGCACACGAGGACGAGGTCCGCGCCTTCTGGGACCGCAGCGACGTGGTGTGGGAGGGCAGCCCCGCAGCCCAGAAGGCGCTGCGTTTCAGCCTCTTCAGCATCATGCAGGCCACGCTGCGCGCCGAGGGGCACGGCATGCCGGCCAAGGGCCTGACCGGGACCGGGTACGAGGGGCACTACTTCTGGGACACCGAGGTGTACGTCCTGCCCTTCCTCGTGCACACCTCGCCCGACGTGGCCCGCAGCCTGCTCATGCACCGGGTGCGGATGCTGCCCGACGCCCGGCGCCGGGCCGCCGAGGTCGGCTGCGCCGGTGCCCTGTTCCCGTGGCGCACCATCGGCGGCGACGAGGCCTCGGCGTACTACGCGGCCGGGACGGCGCAGTACCACATCGACGCCGACATCGCGTACGCCGTCGATCAGTACGTCCGGGTCACCGGGGACACCGACCTGCTGTTCCGGCACGGCGCGGAGCTGCTCGTCGAGACCGCGCGGATGTGGGCGCACCTCGGCTTCTTCTGCGACCGGCGGGACGGCCAGTTCGTGATCCACAAGGTGACCGGCCCGGACGAGTACACCACGGTGGTCGACAACAACCTGTTCACCAACCTCATGGCCGCCGAGAACCTGCGGCTCGCCGCCGACGCGGTGGAACGGGTACGGGCGGAGTCGCCGCGGGACCACCGCCGGCTGGTCGACCGCACCGGCCTGCGTGCCGGCGAGGTGGAGACCTGGCGCCGGGCCGCCGAAAAGATCTACATCCCGTACGACGAGCAGGCCGACGTGCACCTGCAGGACGACAGCTTCATGGACCAGAAGCCGTGGGACTTCGCCGGGATGTCGCGCGAGAAGTACCCGCTGCTGCTGCACTTCCACCCGCTCGTCATCTACCGCCACCGGGTGATCAAGCAGGCCGACGTCGTGTTCGCCACGGTGCTGCTCCCGGAACGGTTCACCGCGGAGGAGCGACGCCGGATCTTCGAGCACTACGACCCGCTGACCACCGGCGACTCCTCGCTGTCCGAATGCGTCCAGGCGATCGCCGCGGCCGACATCGGCAAGTACCGCACGGCCGAGGAGTACCTCGTCGACGCCGCCGCCATCGACATCGCCGACACCGCCGGCAACCTCCGCGACGGCATCCACATCGCGTCGGCGGGCGGCACCTGGCTGGCGCTCGTGTACGCGTTCGCCGGATACCGCTGGCGCTCACCCGTACCCGAGTTCTCCCCGATACTGCCCACCCGCGCCGGCCGGCTGCGGTTCCCGCTGCGGATCCGCGGATCGGTGTTCCAGGTCGACATCGAGGAGCACCGGGTCACGTACTCGGTGCTCGACGGCGACCCGGTGACCGCCCGGCACTGCGGGACGGAGTTCACCGCCGGGCCCGGCTTGCCGGTGTCCTTCGCCGGCCACTACCGCACCCACGACGCCGGGCCCGGCGCCACGTAGACCACCGGCGTCCTCACCGGACACCCGTGTCCCTGTGCATGATGGAGGGGCTGGGCTGTTCGAGCATAGGAGCGGGACATGGTGACGGCTTCCTCGTCGGCTTCCCGGTGGGTCCGGGCGAAGTCGAAGGTGCCCCTGGTCGGCGGGCCGCTGGCCTACATGCACGACCCGCTCACGCTGATGCGCCAGCTGTACGCCCGCCACGGACCGGTCGCCCCCGTCCCGATGCCGGGCCGGACGACCGCGTTCGTCCTGGGCCCGGACGCCTGCGGCAGCGTGCTGCAGAACGGCGACAAGGCGTTCGTCAACGGCTGGGAGTTCCTGGTCGGTCCGTTCTTCCATCGTGGACTGATGCTGCTCGACGGCGCGGAGCACATCCAGCACCGGCGCATCCTGCAGCAGGCCTTCACCCGCGAGCGGATCGAGGCCTACACCGCCGCCCTGGTCCCGGCGGTGGCGGCGGAGCTCGGCACCTGGCGGGCGGCGCCGGGCTTCGCCGCGTACCCGGCGCTCAAGCGGCTGACGCTCAACCTCGCCACCCAGATCTTCATGGGCGGTCACCGGATCGCCGAGCCGGCCGAGCTGGACCGGGTCAATCGCGCCTTCATCGACTGCGTGCAGGCGGGCGGGGCGATCCTGCGGGTGGCGGTCCCGGGCAACAGGTGGCACCGGGCGACGCGCGGGCGGGCGGTGCTGGAGCGGTTCCTGGCCGGCCAGTTGCCGGCGGCGCGGGCGTCGGGCGGCGACGACCTGTTCTCCGTGCTCACCCAGGTGCGGGACGAGGACGGCAGGCGCTTCGACGACCCGGACGTGGTCAACCACATGATCTTCCTGCTGATGGCGGGGCACGAGACCTCGACGTCGACGGTGTCGACCGCGATGTACCAGCTGGGCCGCAGCCTCGAGTGGCAGGAGCGGGTCCGCGACGAGGCGCTCGCGCTCGGTCCGGACCCGAGCGTGCGGCAGTTGAGCGAGCTGCGGGACCTGGACATGGTGATCAAGGAGTGCCAGCGCCTGGTCGCACCGGTCCCCGTCGTCGCGCGGTACGCGGTCGCGGACACCGAGGTGGCCGGCCGCCGGATCGCCGCCGGTACCCACACGACGGTCTGCCTGCAGCTCTCGCACTACCTGCCCGAGTACTGGAGCAGGCCGGAGGCGTTCGACCCCGAGCGCTTCTCGCCGGAGCGCAGGGAGGACCGGTCGCACCGGTTCGCCTGGGCGCCGTTCGGCGGCGGCGCGCACAAGTGCCTGGGCATGGCCTTCTCCGACCTCGAGGTGCGGACCCTGCTGGCGCAGATCCTCACCCGGTTCCGCTGGTCGGTGCCGCCGGGCTACGTCCCGCCGATGAGCAACGTCTCGCTGCCCTATCCCCGCGACGGACTGCCGATCGACCTCCGGCCGCTGTCGGCCGCCACCGGGGTCTCCCGGTGAGTTCGGGCGGGGTCCCAGGGTAAGCGGAATCGTCCGGCCGGACCGGCCGCGCCGGCCGGATACGTCGGATTGCGGGCAGGAAAGTGTCCGCCGTCCGGCAGCGGGTTCGCCGTGCCCCCTGGATTCTCGACCGGGGAGGTGGGGTCCATGCCCTTCAGCGCCGCAGACCGTGCCGTCGTGCTGGGCGGCGGAGCAGCAGGACTGCTCGCCGCGAGCGTGCTCGCCGACAGCTACGGCAGCGTCGTCATCGTCGAACGCGACATCCTGGCGCCGCAGCCGGGGCACCGCCAGGGAGTTCCGCAGGGCCGGCACGTGCACGGCTTCCTGCCGTCGGGCCTGCGCCTGGTCGAGGAGTTGCTGCCGGGCTTCACCGCCGGGCTGGCCGGGCAGGGCGCGCTGCTCGGCGACATCCTCGGCAACGTCCGCTGGTACCTGCAGGGGCGCCTGCTGCGCCAGGCCACCACCGGCCTGACGATGCTGTCGGCCAGCCGGCCCCTGATCGAGGCCGGGATCCGGGACGCGGTGCGCCGGCGGACCAACATCACCTTTCTGGACGGCCACGACATCGTGGGACTGGAGGCGACCGAGGACCGTCGCCGGGTCACCGGCGCCCGGGTCGTCGGCCGCCGGGGCGAGGGGTCTCGCGTCCTGCCGGCCGACCTCGTGGTCGACGCCTGCGGCCGGGCGTCGCGGGCCGCGCGCTGGCTCGCCGGCCTTGGCTTCGCCCCGCCCGGCGAGGACATCGTCGGCATCGACCTGAGTTACGCCACCCGCGTCTTCACCGGGCCGCCCGGGACGTTCGGCGACGACCTGCTGATCGCCACCACCCGCTTCCCCGGCCAGCGCCGCAGCGCGATCGCGCAGCGGCTGGAGGGTGGCCGCGTCATGGTGACCCTCGCCGGCATCCTCGGCGAACGCCCGCCGACGGACCTGGAGTCCTTCGCGGCGTACGCCCGGTCGCTGCCGATACCGGACACGTACGAGATCGTGCGCGCCGGCACCCCGCTGGGCGCCGCCGCCGCGTTCCGCTGCCCGACGTACGTGCGCCGCCGCTTCGAACGACTCTCCGAGCTGCCCGCGGGCTTCCTCGTCACCGGCGACGCCGCGTGCGCCTTCAACCCGGTGTACGGCCAGGGGATGACGGTGGCCGCGTCGACGACGACGGCGCTGCGCGCCGAGGTGTCGGCACCGGACGGCCCGGACCCGCTGCGCTTCTTCGCCGCCCAGTCCGAGCTGATCGACGCGCCGTGGGCGCTCGCGACCGGCGCGGACCTGGCACAGCCCGGCGTCACCGGGCCGGCCCAGCCCCCGTCACCGCTCACCGGCGAGTACCTCGCCCGGCTGCAGCGTGCGGCGGCGGACGACGCCGACCTGGCGGCCGCCTTCATCCGGGTGACGTCGCTGGTCGACCCGCCCGCCGCGCTGCTGGCCGCGTCGGTCCGCGAGCGGCTCGCGCAACACTCGGCCGGCCGGGTCGTGGTCAGTCAAGGAGCTCGCGAAGCCCGCTGATCCGTGGGTGGTGTGCCGGGTAGGACCGCCGATACACGGCCAGGCACCGCTGCGCCAGGGCCCGGGCCTCGGTCCGGTCGCCACGCCGGGCCACGACCCGGGCCAGGTTCTCCACCGACTGCATCGTCTCGAGCGCGTCCCGGCCGTAGTGCCGTTCCTTCAACGCCAGCGCCTGCCGCAGCTCGTCCTCGGCCTCCTCGAACCGGTCGAGGAAGAACAGCACGGTGGCCAGATTGTTGTGGCCCGTGCCGTCATCGCGGGACTCCGCGGCGAGGCCGGCCCGGAACATCCGGGCCGCCTCCTCGAGCTCGCCCAGCTCGAACAGGGCGCCGGCGAGGTTGCTCCGGCTGCCCGCCGTCCGGGGGTCCTGCGGACCCCAGTCGCGTTCCGCCTCCTCCGTCAGGGCACGGAATTCCACCGCGGCCTCCTGCGCGCGGCCCTGCGCCAGCAGGGAGCGCGCGACATCGAGGCGGGCCACCCGGGCCGCGTCGGCGTCGCCGCCGGTGGCGCGGCAGCGCCGGTCCAGCACGTCCCGGTGCAGCGCCTCGGCCTCGGCCGGCCGGCCGACCGCGGTCAGGACCCGGCCCAGCATTTCCGCGCTGGCGAGCGAGTCCCGGTGGTTGCGGCCGAGGACCCGTTCGCGGCCGTCCAGCGCCGCCTGGAACATCTCCTCGGCGCGGGCCAGGTCGCCGGAGCGGAACACCACCTTGGCGGCGTCGTGCACGACCTCCAGAAACCACGGGTCGTCCGGCCCGCGCGAGTCCCACAACGCCCACATCACATTCTGGTACGTCTCGATCGACTCCTCCTGGTCCTCGGGCCGGTCGCCGAGGGCCCGGGCCACCTCCTGCGCGGCACGCAGGATTTCCGGGTGGTCGTCGCCGTGCCGGCGGCGCAGCGCCTGGTACTGCATCTTGGCGTACGTCGCGGGGGAGACCGGCACGGTGACCCTGATCTTCTTTTCTTTCCGGCTCATCGGCGGTGCTCACCTTCCGTAGTGGACGTAGGCGGACCACAGGCTGGGTGTCCGCGGAAACCGCCGCCGCAACCCGAGGACGGCCTGGTGCAGCGCCGCCGCGGGATCGTGGGGTTCGTCCCGCCACCGGGTGTGGAAGTCGGCCGCGACCTCGCTCGCGACCCGGTCGTTGACCTGCCACAGCGTGCCGACGACCGACGAGTAGCCGGCGAGGTGGAAGGCGCCGGTGATGTGCAGCGCCTCGTCCGCGAGGCGGGTCGGGCCGTGCGCGGTGTGACAGGCCGAGAGGTACGCCAGCCGCGCCGCCGGCAGCTCCAGCCGCGACACGTCCAGCACGGTCAGCGGGCGCTCGCGGTGATCGTGCACCAGCAGGCTGCCGGCCGACGGCCGCTCCGGATCGCTCACCGCGTGACAGGCGAAATGCACGGACTCGTGGTGTCGCAGGGCCTCGACGACGGCGTCGTGGGTGGCCTCCCCGGCGATCAGCGTTCGGCCCGGCCCGGCGGCGGCCACCGCGGCCGCCTCGCGCCGGGCGTACGGCAGCGGGCGTTCGCCCTCGGTCTCCGGCATGGCGACCACCAGCAGGCTCGCCTCCGTGGCGGCGACCGGTGCGCGGAGCGCCCGTACCGTCGGGGTGTAGGACGAGACCACCCGGTCGAGCGCCGTCGCATGCAGCGGCAGCGCCGTCAGCGGGCCGCCGGGCGACCACCAGATCCGGGTGACGCCCGGCCCGAGCCGGTCGAGCACCGGCCCGGTCACCGTGCCGGCCAGCCAGTCGAGCACCTCCGTGACGGTCCGCTGCGCCTCGGCCTCGTCCGCGCCGGGCCGCTCGGTCGCCCGGATCGCCGCGCCGAAGAGGTCCGCCCGGCGCTGGACCTCGTCCGCGCTGACGGCCGGCAGCGGCACCAGCGTCACCCCGTCGGTCGTGACCACCAGGGCGTCGCAGCGATGCGGGCTCACGTTCACCAGCACGATCGGACCGCCGGCCGCCCGCGCGCACAGGTCCTGCACCGGCGGCGGTATCAGGAAGGATCCGAGCCCGGGCAGCGCGCGGATGCGGGCCAGCAGCTCGTCGCGGCGCACGGCCAGGGTGTGCCGGCGCTCGCTCGGCAGGTCCGCGTTGTTCAGGGCTTCGTTGGTGCGTACCCAGTCGGCGGCCAGTTCCGGGTGCCTGCCGCGCAGTTCGGTGAGGTCGCCGCGTGACTCGAGCGCCTGGGTGAGCAGGACGCCGCGACCCTGCTCCAGCCAGCGCAGCGCCAGCTCGACGGCGCCGGTCTGCAGGGCACAGGCGGCGGCGTCCGCCGCGACGCCGTTGAGATGTGCGAGCCCCTGCTCGCGGTCGGTGCGGGCCAGCCGCCTGCCGGCCACGTACGGGATCAGGTCGATGGCCGTCGCGGCGGCCGTCCGCGCTGTCTGCCAGTCCTGCTGCCGCGCGGCGCCGTCGGCCCAATCGCTCGCGGCCAGCAGCCGCGTCATCGGGGTCGCACCCTCGTTGGTCGCGGCCGCGGCGTAGGCGGCGGTCATCCGGCGCAACACCGCGGGATCGCCGGTCCGGTCGAACCGCAGGCCCAGCGCCTGCGCCCACCGCTGCTGATGCCAGGCCTGCTGCGGCGCCGGGACGGAGTCCGCGCGGACCGCGCGGCCGAGCGTCGCCACCGCCCGGTCCAGCGCGGCGGGATCATCAAAACGCCGGTACGCCTCGAGCCACGCGCCGCCGAGGTTGCCGAGGCATCGTCCGTGCTCCGCGGTGCCGGACGGCGCGTCGCGCAGCACCTGCTCCAGCAGGTCGATCGCGGTGCGCAGGTCGTCCGGAGCGCCCCGCGCCGCGAACCGGCAGCGCAGCGCGTTGGCCAGGGTGTGCCGGGCGCTGACCGGGTCCTCGTCGGGCGCGGCCCGGGCCGCCGCGACGGCCTCGTCCGCCCACGACGGGTCGCGGGTGTGCCACCACATGTCCTGCGCGGCGATGCCGAAGGTGGCGCCGAACCGGGGGTCCTCCCGGAGGTCGCGTAGCAGGTCGACGGATTCCCGCAGCGCCCGCCCGTCCGCGAAGTGCAGGTAGCGGTTGCGCAGCGCGGTCGCGAGGATGTGCGCGCGGCGCTTCCGTTCCGGGTCGCCGGCCGGGGTGGCCGCGAGGGCGCGGCGCTGCACGTCGATCGCCTCGGCGAGCGCGGCATCGTCGCCGGTCCACTCGAACTGCCGGATCAGCGCGTTGCTGAGGCTGTCGGCGCGGATGCCCGCGTTGCGGGGCTCCCCTGCCGCCTCGCGCAGGGCACGCACGGCCGCCTCGATCTCGCCGGGTGCGCCGGTCCGCTCGTACCGGTAGCGGCGCAGCACCCCGGCGTGGTGCAGCGCGTCCGCCCGGATCGGCTCCGTGGCGGGCAAACCCGCGATGCCCTCGTCGGCCGCCGCGATGCCCTCGTCCAGGTCCGCCTCGTCGCCGTACCGCTCGAAGCGCGCGCGGAGACTGTCCACCAGGTTGACCAGCATGCCCGGGCGCATCGGGTGGCCGGCGGCCGCCTCGCGCTGCGCGACGATCGCGGCGTCCAGGTCGGCGGCGGGGCCGCCGAGCCGGTGGCGCTCCCGCAGGCACCGGCCCAGCACGTGGCGGAGCAGGGCCGGGTCGTCGCCCGGACCAGCCTTGTCGAGGCCGGTGCGGCAGAGCGCGATCGCGGCGTCCAGGTCGGCGGCGTCGCGGTCCAGCCGGTGGCGGTGCTCGTATGCCTGGGCCAGCCAGCACAACCGGTCGATCGTCACGCCGCTGCTGATGGCGAGCTGCCGGAGCAGGGCGGTGCCCTCGGCGAGATCCTCGCGTCGCCCCGTCCGCTCGAACCGGACCAGCAGCGCGGTGCCCAGGTTGTCGGTGTCGGCGGCCGTCCGGAACCCCGCGATGGCCGCGTCGAGCAGCCGCAGGTCGCCGGTGCGACGAAACTCGTCGACATGCCGTGCGGCTGCCGCAACGTGTGGGTTCGGGCGGACCACTTGTGTAAGGATCGTGCCTCATGGATCTATCCGCAATGCGTCGGTCGGGACGGTGACACTGTGGACGAGCGGCTCGAGACGTTGTGCCGGCGGCTGGCGGATCCGGCCGGCCCGCTCGCGGTCCCGGGACCGATGCACGACCTGGCGGCCCGCGTCGCCGGCGAGGTACGCGCCGGCCGGGAGGACGTGTCCGGCCACCTGGACTCCCTCGAGGATCAGCTTCTCGCCGCCGGGTACGCCGCCGGCCTGAGCCCCGTCCGCGCCCGCTACGCGCCGGTTCCCGGCCTGGGCGGCGGCCACCCGGCGCTGGCGGTGCTGGCCTGCCCGGCCCGGCGGTGTGCCCGGGTCGAGCCGCCCGCCGACCCGCCGCCCACCTGCGCGGTGCTGCGCCGGCCGCTGGCCCGGGTGCTGCTCGGCCCATGACCAAGTTCGTCGAGGCGCTGGCCGGCAAGATCGCCGACCGCTGGATGACGATGCTTGTCGTCCCGGGCGTCGTCTACCTGGTCGCGGCGTTCGTGGCGGTGCGGCTCGGTCACCGCCGCTGGTCGGACCTGGCCTCGCTGCGCGCGGAGGTCACCGACCCGGCGTGGCGTACGGCGGGCACCGTGATCCTGCTCCTGGTGTTGATCCTGGCCGGCGCCTCGGCGGCCGGCATCCTGGTGCAGGGCGCGGGCACGCTGTTCGTCCGGCTGTGGCTGATGCCGGCCGCCGCGCCGGGCCGGCGGCCGGC
>NZ_JBEZXZ010000126.1:0-25719 GCF_040638275.1 Actinoplanes sp. NPDC026623
CCACGAACAGCGTAGAAACGAACCACCAGCAGTTCGTGGGCACCCCCGGCCCCACCCTTGCGTTCGAGCCCCTTGCGCCGGGTTCTTGGTTGCTCGCCGCTGGGTGCGTGGTTGCCGCGGGTGGTCCCCTTGCGGTGGGTGGTCGGGCTTCCGCGTTGTGGGCGCGGCAGGAGGGTTGGTCGGGCAGGCCGGGGTTGGTGGTGGGTCAGGCGGACGCACCTCGCCGGTTGCGGTCAGCGGCCCTCGCGCGATTTGTAGTGCCTCTTGGAGGCTCACTGTCGGCCGGCTGGACCGCTGTGTGGTGGCGGTCGAGATGGAGCGACGGGCCAGATGCCGGCCAGGCCGCGGTTGTCGGGTGTTGAGCAACGTCAACTTGGCCTTGGGCCGGTGTTGTCCGGGCCGTCGACCTTCACCGCCGGTCGGGGGCGGCCGATCTTCGTGCGTGTTGTTCGGCGGAGGAGTTCGTGGAGTGCGGCGAGCGGGATGATGCCCAGCGGGTACCAGAGCAGGTCGGTGGGGTCGAACTGCACGCCCAGGGCGAGCCGGGCCAGCAGGCTGTGGCCGGACAGGTAGGCGGGGACTCCGGTGAGCTGGAAGCATTCGATCGACCAGCACCAGGCCCAGGCGATCGCGCCGGCGGTCAGCGGCGACCGGCGCGGCCACAGGGACAGCACACCCACGTACGCCATCGACGCGTAGAGCGCGGTGCCGGAGTACTGCTCCAGCCGGCCGGCGCCGTTCAGGAGGCCCGAACCGGCGCGGATCGCGAACGCGATGGCCAGCAGGCCGCCCGCCGCGGCGAGCATCAGCAGCCGGAACCGCAGGTGTGTGATCGGCACCGCAGGATCGTAGAGGGTCGGCCGCACCGCTAGATTGTCCGCGTGGTCGCGGCTCTCGAACTCCATCTGGACGTCCACGCGACGCGGCGGATCCGTACGCTGTGGCGCGCGCTGGAGGCCGAGGGCATACCGACCCTGGCGTCACTGCAGGCCGAGCGGCACCGCCCGCACGTGTCGCTGGCCGCGGCCGTCAAGCTCGCGCCGGACGCGGTCGCGGACGCGCTCGACGGCGCCGGCCTCGGCGTCGGGCTGACGCTGGACCTGGATTTCGTCGGCCAGTTCGTGGGCCGCGTGCTCTGGCTGGGCGTCACGCCCACCGCGGAGCTGCTGGCGGTGCACCGGGCGGTGCACGAACGCCTGACGGCCGCCGGTGTCGAGGTGTGGGAGCACTACCGGCCGGGCCGGTGGGTGCCGCACTGCACGGTCAGCATGCGGGTGCCCAACCCGCAGCTCGCCTTGGCGCTGCGCCGCTGCCTGGAGGTCCTGCCGGTGCGGGCGACGGTGACCGGGGCGTCACTGACGGACCACGTGAACGACATCGACCGGCCCCTGACCGGCCGCCTCGCCCGGTAGCCCGATCCGGTAGCGCCGCGGTCACCCTCGACGATCCACCGGTACGTGCCGCGGTGCCGGCCGGCGTCGATGGTCCTCGCCGGATCGGCCTGCCCTGCCAGCCGCGTCACCCAGGCGGCGGAGCCGTCCTCGTGCGGGCCGGGCCCCCATTCCGCATGAGCCTCGAGCCAGGCGCTGTGCAGGCGGACGGTGGGCGCGATCAACTCAGGCCCGGCCTCCCGGTTCATCGCCGGACCTCGCCGTCGGTCCGCACCGCGGTGAGGCCCCAGGTGGCGTAGGGCAGCGTGACGGTGCCGCCACACTCGTCGGCCGCCGCGCCGACGGCCGACAGGATCCGCGCCGCCGGGTCCGGCGGCAGCGTGCTGAGCCCGCCCGAGGTCGACACCAGCTCGGACAACTCGGCGGGGGTGTAGGCGCGCTCCCAGTCGTAGCGCCACAGCTCGGGCTCGCCGAACCCGCCCGCCGCGCGGATGCCGTCCGCGGCCCGGGCGTACAGGCCCTGGTAGGCGTCCAGGATCGAGCCCGGTGGCCGCTCGTCGAGGACGAGCGGCGAATCGGGCACGACCCGCCGGTACGCCGCGGCGAGGGCCGCCGCGATCGGCGGCGGAAGCTGATATACGTGCCCGAAGGGGGCCAGCACGCCGCCCGGCCGCAGGATCCGCGCCGCCTTCGCCGCGCCCGCGACCGGGTCGACCCAGTGCCAGGCGGTGCCGGAGACGATCGCGTCGAAGGTGCGCCCGGCCGGCTCCCACGCCTCGAAGGTCGCGACCTCGACCGCGATGCCGGTGCCCCGCGCGAAGCCGGCCATCCGCGGGTCGGCCTCGACGCCGAGCACCGCGCGGCCGGCGGCCCGGAACTGGCGGGCCTCGATGCCGGTGCCGCAGCCGACGTCGAGGAAGTCGGCGCCGGGGGCGGCGGCCACGATTCGCTCGATCATGGCGTCCGGATAGGGCGGCCGGCTCCGGTCATACCGTTCGGGATCGACACCGAACGACTCCGCCATGCGGCGGTGCAGGTGCGGCTCCGGCCTGGGCGAGGGCGGTATAGTGACCATGTGCCCACTCTAGTGGGCGACCGCCCACTATCGCAGTCCGCGTCGCTCGGCAATGGCCGGCATCGGGAAGAGGTGCGTGGTGCCGACCGGCGTAGCGCTGCAGGATCCACACCGGCAACTCTTCGACGCCGCCGTGCGGGTGCTGGCCCGCGACGGGGTCACCGGACTGACCGGCCGGGCGGTCACCGCGGAGGCGGGCGTCGCGAAGGGCGTCCTGCACCGGCACTTCGCCGACTTCGACGCGTTCCTCGTCGCGCTGGTGCTGGACCGCATCGCCGGGCTCGAGACGCAGGCCGCCGCCCTGCGGGACGCGGCGGGGACCGGCGCCGTCGCCGACAACCTCACCGGTGCGCTGTCGGCCCTCTTCGAGCCGGTCATGGTGGCGATCGTCGTCCTGGTCATCGCCCGGGACGAGTTGCGCGCCCGGCTGCGCGCGGCCGGCACCGCCCGGCTTCCGCTCGTCGGCGAGAGCACGGCCATGATCGCCGGATACCTGACGGCCGAGCGCGAGCGGGGCCGGATCGCGCCCGGCGCCGACGTCGACGTCCTCGCGCCCACCCTGATCGGCGCCGCGCACCTGCTGTTCACCGAGCGCAAGGGCAGCACGCCGGAGCCCGCCGCGGTACGCAGGATCGTGACCACGGTCCTGGCCGGCGCCCTGCGGTGACCGCGCCGGGTGTTGTCGCTCAGCCGAGCAGCCGTCGCAGGGCTTCGGCGTCACGGACGGCGTTTCCCCCGCCGTCGTTGTTGAAGTAGACGTAGACCTCTCGTCCCTGGTCGTTCCACTCGCGGATCCGGTCGGCCCACCAGCCGAGGCTCTCGTGCGGGTACGAGCCCGCGTACAGGTGATCGGGATCCGGGCCGTGCATGCGCAGGTAGACGAAGGGTGCGGTGGCCCGCAGCACGCACGGCAAGCGGGCGCCGCTCATGACGCAATAGCTCGCCCCGCGACGTTCCAGCAGCTCGAACACCTCGTCGTGCTGCCAGCTCTGATGCCGGAACTCGACGGCCGTGCGGACCCAACCGGGCAGCAGCTCGAGAAAACGGTCGAGCCGCGCGTCGTCGCGTTGCTGACCCGGGCCCAGCTGCACGAGGAACACCCCGCGCTTCTCGCGGAGCTCGTGCAGGCCGGCGGCGATGCGGGCGATCCACTCCTCGGGCGCGGACAGTTTCCTCGCATGCGTCAGGCCACGGGGAGCCTTGACCGACAGCTGGAATCCCTCGGGCAGCCGGCGCCGCCAGCCGGCGAACGTTGCCGCCGGGGGCCAGCGGTAGAAACTCGCGTTGAGTTCGACGGTGCGAAATCGCCGGACGTAGTGATCGAGGCGCGCACGCGGGGGCGTGGCCGGCGGATACAGCACGCCGTCCCAATGGGCATAGCCCCAGCCGGACGTCCCGATATGAACCTTCATGGTTGACGGATGCCCACAATCAGCCGGCCCATACCGGCGCGGGCCGGCGCCGTCGGCGATGGACGGCCGGCGGTGTGAGGAGCAGGACCGTGGCGAACGTGTGATAGGAACGTGCGGGTGAATCCGACGCCTCGCAGTGACCTTGTGCGGCGGGCGATGCCCCTTCTGCCCGCGGGCGGCGAGATCCGGCAGGCGTTCATCTACCAGAGCGCGCCGAGCTTCGCCTTCTTCGCCGTCACGTATTTCACCGGCCTCACCTTGTGGAACAGGTACCGGTGCGTGGTGGTCACCCCGGACGGCATCCACGTGCTGGAGAGCACCAAGGCGTCGGGCGGCGCCAACCCCCGGCGGCTGCTGGCGACGCTGCCCCGCCACACCCGGCTCGGCCCCGCCTCCGGCCGATGGGCGGAGCTGAACATCATCGGCGAGCGCTGCTGGGTCCACACCCGTTTCCACGACCAGATCGCCGCGGCGGACCGCGAGGCCGGTTTCACCACCTGAGGCCCGGCCGGCCCGTAGCGGCGATTGTGGTGGCGCGGGCCGCGCCGAAGGACGAGCATCGCTGGTATGGACAAGGCGCCGTCGGATCGGGACGCCGCGATGCACCCGCCCCAGATCGGCGGGCGCACTTCGTTCCCGCCGATCGCCGACTACGCGTTCCTGTCGGACTGCGAGGTGACGTGCCTGGTGGCGCCGAACGGCGCGATCGAGTGGATGTGCCTGCCGCGGCCGGATTCGCCGAGCATGTTCACCACGATGCTGGACCGTGGCGCGGGCTCGTTCCGCCTTGGCCCGTACGACGAGATCGTGCCCGCCGCGCGGCGCTACCTGCCGGGCAGCCTGATGCTGGAGACCACCTGGCAGACCCGGACCGGGTGGCTGATCGTGCGGGACGCGCTGTGCATGGGGCCCTGGCACAACGTCACGGAACGCTCCCGGACCCACCGGCGCTCCCCGACGGACTTCGACGCGGAGCACTGCCTGCTGCGCACGGTGCGGTGCGTCAGCGGGACGGTGGACCTGTCGATGACGTGCGAGCCGGTGTTCGACTACGGCCGCCGGGAGGCGACCTGGCGCTATGAGGGCCCCGGCTACGGCCACGTCGTCGCGGAATGCCCGGACGCCGGGGTGACCCTGCGCCTCACCACCGACCTGCGGCCGGGCATCGAGGGGCGCGGCCTGAACGCGCGGACCCGGATGATCGAGGGCGAGACCCGTTTCGTGGCGTTCGGCTGGTCCGCTCTCCCACCGCCGCTGACCCTGGACGACGCCCTCGAACGGATGGGGCACACGTCCGAATACTGGCGGCAGTGGATCACCCTCGGCGACTTCCCCGACCACCCGTGGCGCAGCTACCTGCAGCGCAGCGCCCTGACCCTCAAGGGCCTCACGTACGCGCCGACCGGCGCGCTGCTGGCCGCGTCCACCATGGGGCTGCCGGAGACCCCGCGGGGCGAGCGCAACTGGGACTACCGGTACGCGTGGGTGCGCGACTCCACGTTCGCCCTGTGGGGCCTCTACACGCTGGGCTTCGACCGGGAGGCCGACGACTTCTTCTACTTCATCCACGACGCCTGCCGCGACGGCCACGAACTGCAGGTCATGTACCGGGTGGGCGGCGAGCGGGAGATCGAGGAGGAGGCCCTGCCGCACCTGTCCGGGTACGAGGGTGCCTTCCCGGTCCGGGTCGGCAACGCGGCGTACCAGCAGCGCCAGCACGACGTGTGGGGCGCCGTGCTGGACTCGGTCTACCTGCACGCCCGGTCCCGCGAACAGCTGCCGGAGTCGCTGTGGCCGGTGCTCAAGTGCCAGGTGGAGCAGGCCGCCGAGCATTGGGAGGAGCCCGACCGCGGCATCTGGGAGGTCCGCGGCGAGCCGCAGCACTTCGTCTCCAGCAAGGTGATGTGCTGGGTGGCGCTCGACCGCGGCGCCCGCCTGGCCCGCCTGTACGACGAGCCCGAGTACGCGCAGAAGTGGCAGACCCTGGCCGAGCAGATCCGCGCCGAGGTGTGCGCCAGGGGTGTCGACGACCGCGGTGTCTTCGTGCAGCGCTACGGCTCGACCGCCCTGGACGCCTCCCTGCTGCTGCTTCCGCTGATGCGGTTCCTGCCCGCCGACGACCCCCGGATCCGGGCCACCGTGCACGCGATCGCGGACGAGCTGACCGCGGACGGGCTCGTGCTGCGCTACCGCGTGCAGGAGACCGACGACGGCCTCGAGGGCGAGGAGGGTGCGTTCACGATCTGCTCGTTCTGGCTGGTCTCGGCGCTGGTGGAGATCGGCGAGGTGGAGCGGGCCCGCAAGCTGTGCGAGCGGCTGCTCGGGTACGCCAGCCCGCTGGAGCTCTACGCCGAGGAGATCGACACGAACAGCGGGCGGCACCTGGGCAACTTCCCGCAGGCGTTCACCCACCTGGCCCTGATCAACGCCGTCATGCACGTCATCCGCACCGACCAGAGCGTCGAGCCGGGCCGGTTCAGCCCGGCGAACGCGGCCGGCGCCTGACGCCGCGTCAGGCGGCCGGGAGCCGCACCTCGAACCGGCACCCGCGGTCGGTGTTGCGCACGCCCACCCGGCCGCCGTGCGCCTCCACGAGGCCGCGCACGATCGCCAGGCCGAGCCCGCCGCCGCCACCCGCGCCGGAGTTTCCCGGCGTGCGGGCGCGCTCGCCGCGGAACGCGACGTCGAAGACCCGGCCGAGGTCTCCGTCGGGGATGCCGCCGCAGGTGTCGGAGACCGCCAGCCACACGTCGTCGCGTTCGTAGCCGGCCGAGATGTGCACGGTGCCGTCCACCGGGGTGTACCGCACCGAGTTGATCAGCAGGTTGCTGACGACCCGGGCGAGCTCGCGTTCGCCGGCGCGGACGAGGGGCCAGCCGCTGTCCGCGGCGATCAGGTGGATCTTGCGGCTGGCGGCGAGCGGGGCGACGCCGGCGATCGCGTCGGACACCACCTCGCGCAGCGGCACCGTGGTGGGCACCAGCCGCAGGGCGCCGGCGTTGATGCGGGACAGCTCGAACAGGTCGTCGACCAGCTGGGTCATGCGGTCGGTCTCGACCCGGATCCGCCGGTGGTACTCGTCGACGGTGGGCGGGTCGACGATGATGCGGTCCTCGAGGGCCTCGGCCATCGCCCGCAGCCCGGCCAGCGGCGTACGCAGGTCGTGCGAGACCCAGGCGACGAGCTCGCGCCGGCCGGCCTCCAGGCGCCGCTCCCGTTCCCGGGCCGCCTGCGCCCACACCGCGGAGGCCGCCAGCCGGCGGCCGAAGACGGCACCGACGGCGAGGCTGATCACCGCGGAGGCGCTCACCGTCACGAGGACGACGAACAGGTCGTGCCCGGACAGGAACATGGCGCGGGCGACGGTGGCGACGCCCGCGACCACGGCGAGCACGGTGACGGCGAGCAGCACCAGGATGTGGACGAGGATCGAGCGGCCCCGCAGCAGCCGCAGCGCCACCGCCCCGGCCGCGGCGACGACGCCGCCGGCGGCCAGGGCGTAGAGCCCGATGAGCAGCATGTCGCTCATCGGCCGGCCCGCTCGTCGAGGGGGTCGTAGCGGTATCCGACGCCCCAGACGGTGCGGATCCGGTCCGGCTCGGCCGGGTCCCGCTCGATCTTCTCGCGGAGCCGGCGGACGTGGACGGTGACCGTCGACTGGTCGCCGAACTGCCATCCCCAGACCTTCTCCAGCAGATCGGTACGCGACCAGGCGCGGCCGGGATGGCCCATGAGGAAGACCAGCAGGTCGAACTCGCGGACGGTGAGCGCCAGTTGCGCGCCGTCCCGTTCGGCGATGCGGCGGGCGGCGTCGACGGTCAGCTCCGCGTCGACCAGCCGCGTCGGCACGGCGTGGCTCACCGCGGGACCGGCGGCGCGGCGCAGCACCGAACGGATCCGCAGCACCAGCTCGCGGGGCGAGAACGGCTTGGTCACGTAGTCGTCGGCGCCGACCTCGAGCCCGACGACGCGGTCGGCCTCCTCGCCGAGGGCGGTCAGCATGATCACCGGCAGGTCGGGCAGCTGGCGCCGGATCCGGCGGCAGACCTCCAGGCCGTCGATGCCGGGCATCATGAGGTCGAGCACGACGAGGTCGGGTCGCTGGTCGGCGATCGAGGCGAGCCCGGCGGCGCCGTCGGCGGCCAGCCGCACCTCGCAGCCGGCCTGTTCCAGGTAGCGCCGGACGACGTCGCTGACCGTCGGATCGTCGTCGACCACCAGCACCCGATGTCCCATTTCGTTCACGCTACCGATCGGCGGCGCCCCGGCGCCCACCGGCGCTGCTTTCGGAATTCTTACGGCGCGCCGCCCGGCGGTCAGTTCTTACCGAACGATGACGTGCCCGGCCCGGGTTGATCGGCCACCGATCGGCGGCGCGTACCGGGTGGCGTCGGCGCACCACCGGAGCCGGCGCGTCCCGGGCATTGAGGAGATCCACCATGAAACGCAGCAGGAAACAGCCGTGGCCGGTGCAGTCGAGGCCGGCCCGGATCGCCCTGGCGGCGCTGGTGCTGGCGGCCACCGGGGGGCTCACCGTCACGTTCGTCTCCAGCGGCGGCAAGGGCACGGCGGACGCGGCCACCAGCCTCGACCAGTTCGTCCCGATCGAGAGCGTGCGCCCGAACGTGCGGCCGCCGAGGCCGGTCGCCGGCGCGTCGACCGGCCGGTTCACCGTGGATTGCGGCACCAACCGCAATGGCAAGTTCAGCCCCGACAACCCGGTGGCGCAGCCCGGCATCAAGAACGGCGCCGAGCACGTGCACGACTTCCTCGGCAATCTCGCCATCACCGCTGACTCGTCCAACGCCGATCTCGCCGCGTCCGGCACCACCTGCAGAAACGGCGACCGCTCCTCGTACTTCTGGCCCGTCGTACGCATCGACAAGAGCGTCCGCGGCGGCGACCAGGTCCGGCAGGCGCTCGCCCGGACCCAGCCCGAGGTCGTCTGCCCCCGGGTCCGCGACCGCCTGCCCGCGGTGCCCGACGCCGCGCGCGACTCGGTCGATCGCAGCCTGGCCGAGCTGGACCGCCAGGTGGCCGCCGCCAACCGCCAGATGGCGTCCGAGCGGGGCCGCATCGACGCGGACGCCAACAACCGGATCCTCGACCGGCTGCGGGCCCGCCGCGCGACCCTGATCCGAAGCATCAGCACCACCGTCGGCAACCGCCGGGCCGGCCTGGTGTCCCTGGTCGACTGCACCATCAGCTACGACGGCATGCACGCCTCGATGCACGGCATGAACCACCCGGGCACCCCGGCCGCCGGGGTCGCGAACCCGCAGATCCAGTGCCCGGCCGTCCGCGGCCGGCTGCCCGGTGTACCCGCACCGGCGCTCGCCGAGGTGAACCGCAACCTCGACGAACTCGACAGGCAGGTCTCCGAGGCCAACGAGCGGCTCGTCACCACGCGCGGCCAGGGCGGACCGGACTTCGTCGGCAACGCGATCGTCGGACCGCTGCGCGCCAAGCGCGTCGCCGTGCTCGACCGGATCGCCACCGCGATCGGCCGGCGCGCCGAACGCCCGCAGGGCCTCGAGGCGCTCGCCTCCTGCACCGTGAGCAACGGTCCCGCCTCCGCGCCGAGCACGGCGCCGAGCGCCGCACCGTCCGCCGCACCGTCCGCCGCACCGTCCGCCGCACCGTCCGCCGCCGCCCCGCTGCCCGACCCGCAGGGCCCGAACCTCGAACTGCCCAACAACACCGGCGGCATCGTGGGCCCCGCGAAGGTGCTCATCGAGTACCGCGGCAACGCGACCGGCAGGGTGGTGCCGATGCCGAGGTTCCTGCGGGCACTCACCGGCGACGCCAAGCCCACCAGCCGCGGCCCGGCCAACGCCCGCGCCACCTGGACCTGCTCGGGCTTCGCCGACCGGCTGTCCGACAGGTACCCGGTCTGCCCGCGCGGCAGCCAGGTGCAGCGGCTGCAGGACTTCCCCGGGTGCTGGGACGGCAAGAACGTCGACAGCGCGAACCACCGCAGCCACGTCGCCTTCGCCGACGCGGCCACCGGCGCCTGCCCGGAAGGCTTCGTCGCCATTCCGCAGCTGCGCATCACCATCTCGTACAACATTCCGCGCGACGTGCAGGTCGCGGGCCAGTACGCCCTGGACTCCTTCCCGGAGGAGAACCACAACCCCTTCTCCGACCACAACGACTTCGTCAACGTCAACTCCACCCGGACGATGCAGCGCATCGCCAACTGCATCAACCAGGGCCGGGTGTGCCGCTGAATCCAGGCCGCTCCCGGCTGCCCGGGTGGCGTTGAGCGGGGGTGTCCGGATCCTGCCCGTTCGGTGGTATCGGGCGCCTCTCGCCGGCGACCTGTCCTGATGGGACCGCTGCCGCGAGGAGATCGTCGACGGCCGCCCCCGGCGCTACCACCGGCTGACCGACCGCGCCGCCACGGCCCTCGAGGCCGAGGCGGCGCGGCTGCGCGCCGGAGCCGAGGCCGCCCGGGTCCAGCTCGCCACCCGCAAGGGCTTCGGGCTCGGCCCGGCACCTCGGCAACGGTGACCGACCATGACGGTGGCCGGCGGCAGACAGGTGAGTTCTCCGGACCAGGTGACCTCGATGGTCAGGGCCGAGTGGACGGACGCCGAACCGGTGGCGCCCGCGCTGAGCTGAGGGTCCCGTCAGCGGGGCATGCGCAGGGCGGCGAGCGTGATCGGGGCCAGCGGCGCCGTCTGCCAGGACGCGGCGAATGTGCCGGTCGCCGGGTCCAGGGCCAGGTGCAGCCGGTGCGGGCTCTCGGTGAAGACCACGTCGACCAGGAGCCGGCCGCCCGACCAGGCGTGCGCGGTGGCCACGGGCCCGGCCACGGTCCAGCTGTCCGGCGCGCCGAGCTCGGCGGTCAGCTCCCGGCCGTCGTCGAGCACCAGCCCGCCGGGCCGGAGCAGGACCCGCCGCAGCGTGCCGACCGTGTTGTCCGGCCCCGGCCGGTAGGCCGCCTCGGTGAACTCGCCGGTGCTGCCGTCGCCGGCCGGGCGGGCCAGCTCCGGCGACCCGGCCGGCCACGGCCCGGCGGGACCCGTACCCGCGGTCAGGGCGGGCAGCAGGTGCGTCCATGCCTGGTCGAGGATGCCCTGCGTGTCCGTGCTCTGCGAGGTGATCGCCACGACCGCGTCGGCCTCGGGCAGGACCAGCAGGTACTGCCCGAAGGCGCCGTCGCCGCGGTAGCCGTGCAGGCTGCGCCAGAACTTGAAGCCGTACCCGTGCCGGGAGTCCGGGTTGACCATGTCGGTGGCCACGTGCCGGCGGGTGGCCTCCGCGATCCACTCGGCCGGCAGCAGTTTCCGGCCCCGCCAGCTGCCGCCGTCCAGGTAGAACTGTCCGATCTTGGCCACGGACTCGGTGGTCAGGTGCAGCCCGGAGAAGCCCTGCTCGCGGCCGATCGGGTCGGGCCACCAGCCGTACTGGTCGATGCCGAGCGGCTCGAAGAGCCGGGGCCGCAGGAACTCGGTCATCGGCGCGCCGCTCACCCGCTCGATGATCGCCGAGAGCGCGTTCGTGCAGGGCTGGTTGTAGGCGAAGAAGGTGCCCGGCTCCCGCTCCGGCGGCAGCAGGAGCAGGCCGAGGGTGAGGTCGCCCTCGCCCGCCCGGAACGCCTGCTCGACCGTCTCGCCGGCGTGCCCGCTGGTCATCGACGCGACGTGGCGGACCAGGATCGAGCGGGAGCGGGGGTCGGTGACCCGCGTGTCGTGCTCGGGGAAGTACGACAGCACGGTGGCGTCCAGGTCGACGAGACCCTCGGTCACCGCGAAGCCGAGGGCGGTCGAGGCGACGGCCTTGCTCACCGAGTAGAGCAGGTGCGGGGTCCCGGGTCGGTAGGGACGCCACCACCGCTCGGCGACCACGTGGCCGTGCCGCAGGACCATCAGGCTGTGCGGCTCGATGCCCGGCGCCGATTCGAGCGCCGCGACGAACGCGTCGATGCCGCCCGCGTCGACCCCCTGCTCGGCCGGGGTGCTCCTCGGAAGATCACTCACCTGATCTTTATAGCCGCCGGGCCGAGGGCACCCGACTGCCGGGCCTACCCGGCGGCCAGCGGCAGCCAGACCCGCATCGTCGACGGCCCGCGGGCGGCCCAGTCGTGGTACGGCCGCAGCGTCACCTCCAGCGCCCGCACGTCCGTCTCCCGTCCCGGCGGGCCGTACGGCCACTCGTTGCCGGGCAGCGACGCGAGCCGGCCCGCGACGACCACCGCGCCGTCGCGGTCCTCGGGCGCGATCGACGGGTCCAGCCGCAGCGCCTCGAGCGGGACGTGCGGCGGCAGGTCCACCGACTCCACGCAGTAGACGACCGGACCCCGTTCGACGGCGGCGCATCCGCGTACGGAATCGACACGGGGGTCCGCGGCGGTGAGCCGCGGCCGGACCGGCAGGTCGAGCACGACGGTCTCGCCGGGCGCGAAGCGGCGCCGGACCCGGACCTGCCCGGGCGGGACCGCGACCCCGTCGAGGGTCGCGCCGTCGGCCCAGTGCGGTACGCGCAGGGTGAGCGTCCACGGCGCGTCCGGCGCCTCGGTGACCCGCACGGTGATCCGGCCGTCCGCGGGGTAGGCGGTGTCGACGTCCAGGCCGATCGCCCGGCCGCCGGGCAGCGCGGTGCGAATGCGCGCGGCCGCGTACTGGTGCAGCTGCACGCCGTCGTCGTCGCTGGTGGCGACGTAGGCGGCGAGCCCGGCGAAGGTCCGGGCCAGGTTGGTGGGGCAGCAGGACACCTCGAACCAGGGCGCGCGCAGCGTCGACGCGGCCCGGGGCACCTGAGTGTCGGCCGCCGGCTCGGTGCCGAGCACCCGCTGGTGCAGGGTGTTGGTGTAGAAGAACCGGGTCCCGTCGTCCGACGGCGAGGTGGCGATGACGTTGAACAGGGTCCGTTCGATGAGGTCGGCGCAGCGCGGGTCGCCCTGCGCCAGCAGCAGCCGCCAGGCCAGCATCACCGAGCCGACGCCCGCGCAGGTCTCGGAGTAGGCGCGGTCGGGCGGCAGCACGAAGTCGGGGCCGAACGCCTCGTCCTGATGCCGGGACCCCATGCCGCCGGTGAGGTAGGTGCGGCGCGCCACCGCGGCCCGCCACTGCCGGGTGACGGCGTCGAGCAGCTCGGTGTCGCCGGTCTCCACCGCGACGTCGACCGCCCCCGCCGCCAGGTAGGTGGCCCGGACCGCGTGCCCCCGCAGCACCTCGGCCGCGCGGACCGGCACCTCGTCCTGGAAGTAGGAGCGGCCGAACTCGATGTCGGCGAGGACCCGGTGGCCGCGGCGGTCGACGAACAGCGCGGCCTGCTCCAGGTACCGGCGGTCGCCGGTCACCCGGTAGAGCTCGACCAGGGCCGGCTCGATCTCCGGATGCCCGCAGACGCCGGCGATGCCGTCGGGGCCGAAGACGTCGCACACGTGGTCGGCGGCGCGGATGGCCACCTCGACGAGTTCATCGGTGCCGAAGGTCCGGGCCCGGGCCACGCCCGCCTGGATGAGGTGCCCGAAGGAGTAGAGCTCGTGGCCCCATTCGAGGTCGCTGTAGCGGGGTTGCTGGCCGGGCCGGCCGAAGTTGGTGTTCAGGTAGCCGTCGGGTTCCTGCGCGGCGGCGACCCGGCGCACGATCGCCGAGTAACGGGCCTCCAGCTCGAGGTCGCCGGTGCGGCCGAACTCCCAGGCCATCGCCTCCAGCAGCTTGTAGGTCTCGGTGTCGGCGAACTCGCGGCCGCGCCGGGCGCCGGGCAGGCGTCCCTCGACGGCGGCGTCGAAGTTGCCCAGCCAGCCGGCGCGTTCCAGCCAGTGCTCGATGTGCGCCAGCGAGGCGGACCGGTTGACGTCCTGGCGGCGCTGCCAGAAACCGGGAAGCAGGGTCACCTCGCGCAGGCCGAGCGGGCGCAGCCGGCCCCGGCTCGGCGCGGCGGGGGTGCCGCCCCGGCGGGTCCAGTCGCCGGCGGTCCTGCCGGGGGCGATGGGCAGTACTTCGTCGATCGTCACTTGTGGATCACCCTTTGAGAGCGCCGGACATGAACCCGCGGACGTAGTGCCGCTGGAGGGCGAGGAAGAGCAGTACGCAGGGCAGTGCCAGCACGACCACGCCGGCCTCCGTCGCGCCGTAGTCGACGATGCCCATGACCTGCCCGCGCAGGTTGGCGACGGCGAGCGGAAGCGGAACCTTGTCGGTGTCGCTGATCAGCACCAGCGGCGTGATGAAGTCGTTCCAGGCGGCCAGGAACGCGAACAGGCCCACCGTGATCAGCCCGGGCTTGACGGCCGGGAGCAGCACGTACCGCAGCGCGCGCAGCGAGCCGCAGCCGTCGATGAGCGCGGCCTCGCGCAGCTCGCGCGGCACCGCCTCGAAGGAGACCCGCATCATGAGGGTCGCGAACGGCAGCTGGAACATGGCGAGCACCAGCGCCAGCCCGACCAGCGAGTTCTGCAGCCCGAGCTCGTTGAGCAGCACGTAGAGCGGGATCAGCAGGGTGGCGTAGGGGACCATCAGGATGGCCAGGGTCAGCAGGAACAGGATGTTGCGGCCCGGGAAGGTGAACATCGCGAACGCGTACCCGCCGAGCACCGAGACAACCAGGGTGATCAGCACGGTCAGCACCGACACCAGGGTCGAGTTGAACAGGTACTGGCCGATGCCGGCCTGGTAGCCGGCGAGGGTCTGGTAGTTGCCCAGGCCCCACCCGTGGGTCTGCGCGGTGCCCGCCTGCGGGCTGACCGAGGCCACCGACGCCCAGGCGAGCGGGAACAGGAAGACGATGGCGAGCGCGCCGGTGAGCACGTGCTGCGGGGTACGCAGCAGCAGGTTGCGAGTCATGGGTCAGCGCTCCCGGCCGCGCAGGCCGCGGAACTGCAGGGCGTTCATGACCAGCAGCGCGGCGAGCACCAGAATGGACAGCGCGGCGGCGCGCCCGAGGTCGTTCTGGCCGCCGAAGGCCATGTTGTAGACCAGTTGCACGATGGTGACGGTGCTGTTGTCGGGGCCTCCCTTGGTCAGGATGTAGAACTGGTCGAAGGCGAGCATCGACCCGGTGACGCAGAGGATGGTGCACAGCGCCAGCGACGGGCGCAGCAGCGGCAGGGTGACGAACCGGAAGGTCTGCCGCCGGTCGGCGCCGTCGAGCCGGGCCGCCTCGTAGACGTCGGCGGAGATGCCCTGCAGCCCGACCAGGATCAGCAGCATGTAGAAGCCGGCGAACCGCCAGACGATCAGCGCGACCGTCGACCAGAGCGCCGCCGAGGGGGTGCCGAGGAACGAGTCGATGCCGAGGAAGCCCAGCGGGCTGCTCTGCGGCGAGTACAGCGCGTAGAACAGCAGCGACGCCGAGGCCAGGCCGAGCGCGCCGGGCACCAGGAAGGAGGTGCGCAGCAGGCCGTTCCAGCGGCTCGACTCCTGTACGACCAGGGCGAGCCCGAGCGAGAGCCCGAGCAGGATCACCGTGGTGACCACGGTGTACTTGATCGTGAACCACACCGCGGGCCAGAACAGCCGGTCGTCGACGGCCGAGGTGAAGTTGTCCGGGGCGTTCCAGCCCCGGTTGCCGGCGAACAGCCCCCAGTCGGAGACCGACATCCGGCCGACCAGCAGGATCGGCACCACGAAGAAGATCAGAATGAAGATCGCCGTCGGCGCGGCGTACGCCCAGCCGGTGAGCGCGGGCGAGTAGCGCAGCAGCCGGCGGTCGCGCCGCCCGGCCGGCCGGGCGGTGTCCGCGGCCGGCGAGGCGGCGAGGGTGGGGGTGGGTGACATGGTCGCGGTGTTCCTCCAGTACTGCGGTGGCGGCCGGCTCGCGGCGCCGGGACCGCTGGAGTCCCGGCGCCCGGTGGCCGTTACTGGCCCTGGCCGAGCACGCTGGTGATGGCGGCGTTGTCGTCGGCGAGCGACCCCGGATCGCCGTAGACCTGGTTGCGCAGCAGCGTGGACCAGGGTGCGGTGGGCGCGTTGAACGCCTGCTGGAAGTTGAGCGCGACGGGCGTCTTGCTCTGCGGCGACGCCGCGACCTTGTTGACCGTGGCGACCCGCGGGTCCTTCGCCGAGTACTTGTTGTCGGCGAGGTCGGTGCGCGACACCGTGCTGTTGCCCGCCGCGAGCACGTCGATCTGCGCCGCCTCGGTGGTGAGCCAGGACAGGAAGTTCCACGCCTGCGCGTTCTTCTTCGAGTCCTTGGAGATGCCGATGCCGTCGCCGCCGACGAAGGTGGAGCTGCCTCCGGTGACGCCGGGGATGGGCACGAGTCCCACGTCGACGGTCTTGGCGGCGGTGGGCAGCAGGGTTGCCGGGTACGGCATCACGCCGACCTTGCCCTCTTGGAACGCGGCGACCCAGGTGGCGCCGGTCTCGTCCTTGGCGCCCGGCGCGATGGCTCCGGCCGCGTTCAGCTCACGCCAGGTGGCGTAGACCTTCTGCGCGGCGGGACCGTCGAGCAGGGACTTCGTGCCCTCGGGGTTCATGACCTCCTCGCCGCTGGCCCAGATCATCGGGAACCAGGTGAAGACGTTGCAGCCGCCGCAGTTGCCACCGAAGTAGGTGCCGTAGACGCCGGGCTTCTTCAGCTTCTGGATGGCGAGCGCCTGCTGCTTGAACTCGTCGATCGTGGTCGGGCCCTTCTCCGGGTCGAGGCCGGCCTCCTTGTAGAGCGCCTTGTTGTAGAAGATCACCGAGAGGTCGAGCACGAACGGCAGCACGTACTTGGCGTCCTTGTAGGTGCCCGCCCTGATGTGCCCCTGGTTGAGCTTGTCGGCGTACGGCAGCTTGCCGATGTGCTCGGTGATGTCGCTGAAGAGCCCGGCCTTGGTCCAGTTGGGCACGTAGACGATGTCCGCGGCGAACAGGTCGGGCAGGTCGCCGCTGCCGGCCGCCGCGCCGACCTTCGCGACGTAGTCGTCGTTCGGGACGATTGTCAGTTTCACCTGGTTCTTGTGCGACTTGTTGTAGGCGTCGACGAGCGCCTTGGCCTGCAACTCCAGCGGCGCCCGGGTCCACAGGGTCAGTTCGGCGCCGTCGTCGACGCCCTCGGCGGTTACGGCGGTCGACCCGGTCGCCGCGTCGTCGTCGGATCCGCACGCCGCCATCGCGGCGACCAGGCCCAGTGCAGCTGCCGCGGCGACCGCTCTGCGGACGCCCCGGGATATCCGTGTTCTCACTGTGCTCCTCCTCGAACCGTGGGGTGACCCGGACGGAAACGAGCGTGCCCGACGGTGTGTTTTGTTTCGGATGTATGTTTCGGGAGCGGCCGCTGCGTGAGCTAGGCTGACTGCGCCTCGCCCGCGAAAGGCACGTACAGGCGGTCGGTCGGGTGGGTGGGGTGGAGGGTTCGGCGCCAGCCGCCGAAAACGTTTTCAGAAACGTAATGCTGCGGAGATTTTCTTGTCAAGAGCGGCAGTCGTCAGGATCGGAGGCGGGCCTTGGAGGCAACCGGCGGCGGGGCGCCCAACCGCAGCGTCACCCTGCGCGACGTCGCGCGGTTCGCGGGCGTATCGGTCGCCACCGCGTCCAAGGCGCTCAACGGCCAGCCGCAGGTCCGCGCCGAGACCAGGGCGCGCGTCATCCAGGCGGCCGAGCAGCTGTCGTTCTCGCCGAACACCATCGCGCAGAGCCTGATCACGCAGCGCAGCGGAACGGTCGGCCTGCTCACGTCCGACCTGGAGGGCCGCTTCTCCATCCCGATCCTGATGGGCGCCGAGGACGCGTTCGGCGCCGGGCAGACCTCGGTCTTCCTCTGCGACGCCCGCGACGACGCGATCCGCGAGAAGCACCATCTGCGCGCGCTGCTGAGCCGCCGGGTCGACGGGCTCATCGTCGTCGGCGCCCGGCCCGACACCCGGCCGTCGCTGGGCCGGGACCTGCCGGTTCCGGTGGTCTACGCGTACGCGCCGTCCGACGATCCGCAGGACCTGTCGCTGGTCACCGACAACGTCGGCGGCGGCCGGATGGCGGTGGACCACCTGCTGCGGTGCGGTTTCCGCCGGATCGCGCACATCACCGGGGACCCCGACTACGGCGCCGCTCAGGACCGCGCCCGCGGCGCGCTGGAACGGCTGGCGGAGCAGGGCCTGGAACCGGCCGGCGGCGAGGTCTGGTTCGGCATGTGGTCCGAGGCGTGGGGCCGCGGCGCCACCCGCATGCTGCTGGAGCGCTGCCCCGACGTCGACGCGATCTTCGCCGGCTCCGACGAGATCGCCCGCGGGGTGCTGGACGTGCTGCACGAGGAGCGCATCGAGGTGCCGTCGCGGGTCGCGGTGATCGGCTTCGACAACTGGAAGGTCCTCGCCGCCAACGCCCGCCCGCCGCTGACCACGATCGACCTCAACCTGGAGCAGCTCGGCCGGATAGCCGCACAGCGGCTGTCCGCGGCGATGGAGGGCAACCCCAGCTCCGGCGTCGAGACCGTGCCGGTCCGCCTGATCACCCGCGAGTCGACGGCCCCGCTGCGGTAAGGCTCAGACCCCCATGAGAGAGGACCCTCCGTGCCCGATGTGCTGTCGAACGGCATCCAGCTGCGCTACGAGACGCTCGGCGACGACGATGCCCCCGCGCTGCTGCTGATCATGGGCCTCGGCGCCCAGCTGATCGACTGGCCGCAGGAGTTCTGCGAGCTGCTCGCGGCGCGCGGGCTGCGGGTGGTCCTCTTCGACAACCGCGACGCCGGCCTGTCGGCCGCGCTGCCGCAGCTCGGCGTGCCCGACGTGCGGGCGATCCTGGGCGGTGACGGCGCGACGGTGCCGTACCTGCTCGCCGACCTCGCCGCCGACGCCGCGGGCCTGCTGGACGCCCTCGGCATCGAGCGGGCGCATGTGACCGGGCTGTCGCTGGGCGGCATGATCGCCCAGCAGCTCACGATCGACCACCCGGACCGGGTGGCCAGCCTCTGCTCGATCATGTCGACGACCGGCGACCGCGCGGTCGGCCGCCCGACGCCCGAGGCCGCGGCCCTGCTGGGCCTGCCGCCGGCGGCGAACCGGGACGAGGCCATCGCGAACTCGATCGCCTCGGCGCGGATCATCGGCTCGCCCGGATTCCCGGCGACGCCGGACGAGCTGCTGCTGCGGGCGACCGCGAAGTACGACCGCGCCTACAACCCGCTCGGCACCCTGCGGCAGTACGCCGCGGCGCTGGGCTCGCCCGACCGCACGGCGGCCCTGCGCGGCGTCACCGTGCCGACCGTCGTCATCCACGGCGAGGATGACCCGCTCATCGACGTCAGCGGCGGCCGGGCGACCGCCGACGCGGTTCCTGGCGCGGACCTGCTGGTCATCCCGGGAATGGGCCACGACCTGCCGCGCGCCGCGTGGCCGCGGATCGTCGACGCCATCGTCCGCAACACCGAACGCGCCGTGGCCCGCTAGAAATCCAGAGACATTTGTAAACGGCGGGTATCCGGGAATGCAAAATTGAGACAACAGGGGCCGCCCGTCGGGCCCGGGCTGCGGTGACGGCCCGAATCGGCCATAACCCAACGGATCCCGCAATGTCGGAACGGGGCTCGACATGGGGCCGGGATCGTACGATTGCCGGGCCCCAAATTAAGATCATGTTTCCGGCGGCGGCCATTTCCGAGAACGGAACCCGGCCCAGGTAAAAGTCTGTTCGGCGGCTTGAATTCGGGTCGGTATTCCGGGCTATTGTTTGCCCGCTGGTGGGGGTGGGACCCACCTCATTTCCGAAGGGCAAACGGTTTTGGCTGCCGCCATCATGATTGTGGTTTCACTGGTGCTCGCGGGCTTCGCCGCGGTCACGCTGTGGTGGACGATGCACGCCTGGCGCACGCCGGAGACCCTGGCGTCGACCCGCTTCGCCGCGCCGGACGGCGCGCACCGGCTGACCTTCTCGCTGCTGGTGCCGGCCCGGCACGAGCAGGCCGTGCTGGAACACACGGTCGCGCGCCTGCTCGAGTCGTCGCACGAGGGCTTCGAGATCATCATCATCGTGGGTCACGATGACCCGGGCACTGCCGAGGTGGCGCACCGGGTGGCGGCCACCACGCCCGGCCGGATCCTGGTGGTGACCGACACCAACCTGCACAAGAACAAGCCGCGCGCGCTCAACACCGCGCTGCCCTACTGCCGCGGCGACGTGGTCGGGGTCTTCGACGCCGAGGACCAGGTGGACCCGCTGCTGCTGGAGCATGTGGACCACGCCTTCCGGTCCACCGGCGCCGACGTGGTGCAGGGCGGCGTGCAGCTCATCAACTTCCACTCCAACTGGTACAGCCTGCACAACTGCCTGGAGTACTTCTTCTGGTTCCGCAGCCGGCTGCACCTGCACGCCGCCAAGGGCTTCATCCCGCTCGGCGGGAACACCGTCTTCGTCCGCACCGGCCTGCTGCGCTCCGCGAACGGCTGGGACGGCACCTGCCTCGCCGAGGACTGCGACCTGGGCGTGCGGCTGTCCAGCCGGGGCGCCAAGGTGGTCGTCGCGTACGACTCGGCGATCGTCACCCGGGAGGAGACCCCCGGCACGCTGAAGTCGCTGCTCAAGCAGCGCACCCGGTGGAACCAGGGCTTTCTGCAGGTCTACCGCAAGGGGGAGTGGCGGCGGCTGCCGGGCTTCGGCCAGCGCATGCTCGCCCGGTACACGCTCACCCAGCCGTTTCTGCAGGCCTTCTCCGGCATCGTGATCCCGATCGGCATCGCCATCGCGATCTGGGCCCAGCTTCCGGTGCTCGTCGCCCTGATCACCTTCATTCCGGTCATCCCGATGGCGGCCAACCTGGTCTTCCAGACGGTCGGGCTGCGCGACTTCGGCAAGCAGTACGGCCAGCGCATCCGCTGGCATCACTACGCGCGCCTGATCATCGGCGCCTTCCCGTACGCGCTGGTGCTCGCCGCGGCGGCGCTGCGCGCGGTGCACCGCGAATACACCGGCCGGCGCGACTGGGAACTGACCGCACACACCGGTGCGCACCTGGCCCCGGCCAAGCTCGAGAGCGGGGTGGCCGCGTGAGCATCACGCTGGACGCGCCCACCGAGGTCATCGCCCCTCCCGCCGTGCCGGAGCCGGCGCGCCGCCGTGGGCGCAGGACGGACCTTTACCTCGCCGGTGGCCTGACCACCCTGGTGCTGCTGGTTCTGGCCTGGAACATCACCGGCTTCCCGACCGCGACCGACGACGAGGGCACCTACCTCGCGCAGGCCTGGGCGGTGCGGGGCGGTCACGGCCTGGCCCACTACACCTACTGGTACGACCACCCGCCGATCGCCTGGATCCAGCTTGCCGGGCTGGCGTGGTTCCCGGCCGCGCTCGCGCCGGACCTGCTCACGGTCGCCGGCGGCCGCATCGCGATGCTCCCGGTGGTGGCGGTCAGCCTGCTGCTGGTGTACCTGATCGGCCGGCGGCTGGGCTTCTCCCGCTGGGCCGCGGCGGGCGCGCTGCTGACCTTCGGCCTGTCGCCGCTGGCGGTGACCATGAACCGGCAGATCTACCTGGACAGCTTCGCGGTGGCCTGGATGCTCGGCGCGCTGGCGCTCGCGCTCTCCCCGCGCAAGCACCTGTGGCACTACACCGCCGCCGGCGCCGCGACCGCCGTCTCGGTGCTGTCCAAGGAGACGATGCTCATCACCGTCCCGGCCGTGCTGGTGGCGATGTGGCAGAACGCCGCCAGGACCTCCACCCGGCCCTGGGCGTTCGGCGGCTACGTCAGCGGCGTCGTGCTCGTCGGCGTCTTCTACCCGCTGTACGCGTTGCTGCGCGGCGAGCTCCTCCCCGGGCCCGGGCACGTTTCGCTCGTCGGCGCCTGGCAGTTCCAGCTCATGTCGCGCTCGAGCTCCGGCACCGTCTTCGACGAGGGCTCCGGCTCGCACTCGCTGATCGCCGCGTGGCTCTACTACGACACGGTGATCCTGGCGGCCGGCCTGGTCGCCACCGGGATCGCGCTGGCCGTGCGCCGGCTGCGGCCCCCCGCCGTCGCCGCGACGTTCCTCGCGCTCGTCGCGCTGCGGCCCGGCGGCTACCTGCCCGCCATGTACGTCGTGCAGGTACTGCCGTTCTTCGCCATCGTCATCGCGGGCGTCGCCGAGCAGGGCGTGGTCCGGCTCGGGCCGGGGCGATCGTGGTGGCGGTGGGCGATCCTCGCGGCGGCCGCCGCGGCGGCGCTGACCCTGGTGGTGCCCCGCTGGTACGTCGGCGACCGCCGGGCTCTCACCACCAACGACAACGCGCAGTACGTCGCGGCGGCCGACTACCTGAGTACCCGGGTGCCGGACCGCCAGGACGCCGTGATCGTGCTCGACGACGTGCTCTGGCTCGACGCCGTCGACGCCGGATACCGGCGGGAGAACGTGATCTGGTTCTACAAGCTGGACCTCGACACGGCGGTCTCCGGACGGCTCGGCGCCGGCTGGCGCGACGTCGACTACATCGTCTCGACGCCGGCGCTGCGCCAGGATCCCGGCTCCCTGCCTTCAGTGAACAAACTGCTCACCAATTCCACGGTGATCGCGTCGTTCGGCCCGCAGGACGGCCGCATCGAGATCCGCCGGGTCGACAAGGAGAAGCCGTGACACTGACCGCCGACGAACGCCCGGAGAGCGACCGGCGGACGATGCTGACCGGCGCGATCGGCGAGTTGCAGGTGGCGACGGCGCTACGGCAGACCATCGTCATACCGACCTTCAACGAGCGCGACAACATCGAGACCCTGCTGCGGCGGCTGGTGTCGGCGCTGCCGGAGAGTGACACGGAGATCGTCTTCGTCGACGACAGCACCGACGACACCCCAGACGTGATCCGCCGCGCGGCGCTGACCTGCCCGATCCCGATCACCGTCCACCATCGCGAGCGCGGCACCGGCGGCCTGGGCGGCGCGGTCGTCGAGGGCATGCGGCTGGCCCGCGGCGCCTGGATCGTGGTGCTCGACGCCGACCTGCAGCACCCGCCGGAGATCGTGCCGGACCTGATCGCGGCCGGCCTGCGAGACGGCGCGGACCTGGTCGTCGGCACCCGGTACACGGGCGGCGGCAGCACCGGCGGGCTCACCGGCGGCTACCGCCGGCTGGTCTCCGGCGGCGCCACCCTCGCCACCAAGGTGATCTTCCGCAACTCGCTGCTGCAGGTGAGCGACCCGATGAGCGGGCTCTTCGCGGTGCGTGCCAGTTCGCTCGAGGCCGAGCAGCTTCGCCCGCTGGGCTACAAGGTGCTGCTCGAACTCGTCGTGCGCAACCGGCCCGGCCGCATCGTCGAGGTGCCGTACACGTTTCAGCAGCGCCACGCCGGCGAGTCCAAGTCGACGCTGGCCGAGGGCGTCCGGTTCCTCAAGCATCTCGCGATCCTGCGCGTCGGTGCGGAACGCACCCGGATGCTCGCCTTCGCCCTGATCGGCGTCTCCGGCCTGGTGCCCAACCAGCTGACCCTGTGGTTCCTCACCCACGTCGCCGGCGTGCACTACCTGCCGGCCGCCGTGGTGGCGAACCTGATCGCCGTCGGATGGAACTTCGCCCTGACCGACACGCTGCTGTATCGCGCCCGCCGGCACGGCAGCCTGGCCGGCCGGATGACCCGCTTCTTCGTGATGGGCAACGCGGACCTGCTGCTGCGGATCCCGTTGCTGGCCCTGCTCGTCGACGGCGCGCACGTCGGGGTGCTGGCCGCCAACCTGATCACGCTGCTGATCTCCTTCACCGCGCGGTTCCTCCTCCTCGACAGGGTGCTCTACCGCACGAGGCCGAACGCATGAACCCGCGTTCCCTCCCGATCCTCGGCCGGCGTGACCGGATCCGCACGGCCCAGGTCGTGGTCCTGGCCCTGCTGCTCGTGCTGGGCGTGCCGGGCCGCTCGTTCGCGGACGCCAACCTGCTCGCCAATCCCGGCTTCGAGGTGCTCGGCGCCGACGGCTTCCCGGTCTGCTGGGAGCGGTCCGGCTGGGGCGACAGCACCCACACCTTCGAGGTGACCCACGCGGCGCACGGCGGCGTCAACGCCATGAAGGTGACCGTCGCCGCGATCAGCAGCGGGGACCGCAAGGCCCTGATGCTGGAGAACCCGTCCTGCGCGCCGAACGTGGCGCCGGGCCACCAGTACGACGTCTCGGCCTGGTACAGGACCACGACCCCGAACACCGTCATGACGATGTTCCGGCACGACGTGGCCCGGGGCTGGGTCTACTGGACCGACCTCGCGACGCTCGCCACCACGGCCGACTGGACCCGGCAGACGGTACGGACGCCGCCGGTGCCCGCCGGCACCGACCAGATCGTCTGGGGCGTCACCATCTACGGCGCCGGCACGCTGCAGACCGACGACTACGCGATGGCCGACGCGACGCACCCCGCGCCCGGCACCTCGTGCAGCGCCGGCCCCGCCTGCACCGCCGGCGCCTGGCAGGTCATGCCGTTCGACTCGCCGGTGCGCGGCATCCACGCGGTGGTGCTCAAGAACGGCGACGTGCTGCTGGTCGCCGGCTCCGGCAACGACCCGGCGGCGTTCGCCGCGGGCAGTTTCACCACGGCGGTCTACCGCCCGGGTACGGGCACGTTCGTCAACGTGGCGACGCCCGCCGACCTGTTCTGCTCCGGCCACGTCCAGCTTGCCGACGGCCGGGTGCTCATCATGGGCGGCAACAAGGACTATCCGGCGGCCGACGGCAGCCACGGCTACAAGGGCCTGAAGAACTCGTACGTCTTCGACCCGGACACCCTCGCGTACACGAGGGTCAACGACATGTCGGCGGGCTCCTGGTATCCGTCGGCCACCGTGCTGGGCAACGGCGACGTCGTCTCGCTCGGCGGCCTCGGCGAGGACTCGGCCGGCACCGTCGCGACGCAGTACTTCGACAGCAGCGCCCAGCGCTGGCTCCCGCTCGGCGAGGCCAACCAGACCTGGAGCTTCTGGGGCCTCTACCCGTCGATGATCCTCATGCAGGACGGCCGCCTCTTCTACTCCGGCAGCCACGTCTTCGGCAACGGCCTGCCCGGCCCCGGCGCGTCCATCTACGACTACCGGGCCAACACCATCACCCCGGTCAGCGGCCTGCGGAAGAAGGACGAACGCGACCAGTCGATGAGCGTGCTGCTCCCGCCGGCGCAGGACCAGCGGGTACTGACCCTCGGCGGTGGCAACATCGACGGCAACCCGGACGCCAACCGGCTCACCGACCTGATCGACCTCAAGCAGGCCACCCCGGTCTACCGCCCCGGCCCCCTGCTGCCGACCGGCACGCTCACCGGCGGCGTCCCGCAGACGGCGGCACAGGGCAAGATGTACGTCTCCGCGGTGCTGCTGCCCGACGGCAGGGTCTTCGAGACCGGCGGCGGCCTGCACAACCGCGCCGACCCCGTGTACGAGGCGTCGATGTTCGACCCGGCGACCGACACGTTCACCCCCGGCATGGCGACAGACCCGGTGCCGCGCACGTATCATTCGTCGGCGTTCCTGCTGCCGGACGGCCGCGTCATGGCCGTCGGCGACAACCCCGGCGACGGCTCGTTCGAGATGCGGATCTCGGTCTACTCACCGCCGTACCTGTTCCACGGCGGCCGGCCGCAGATCCTGAGCGTGGCGGGCGACCAGTGGGCCTACGGCACCAGCAAGCAGATCACGGTCGACGGCCCGATCCTCAAGGCGTCCCTGATCCGCCCCGAGGCCGTCACCCACTCCAGCGATCCGAACCAGCGCTACGTCGACCTGCCGATGACGGTCACCGGTAACACGATCGGCCTGAACCTGACCAGCAATCCTGACCTGGCGCCGCCGGGCTGGTACATGCTCTACGTGGTCGGCACCGACGGGGTGCCGTCGGTGGCGCAGTGGGTGCAGGTCAGGTGACCGGGGTAGGCCGTGTTTGGCCGCTGCTGGGTGCGGCCGGCGTCCTGGCCGCGGGGGTCTGGCTCTTCGCGGCGCCGGGCGGGTCCGATCCCGGCCCGGCGCCC
>NZ_JBEZXZ010000127.1:0-25687 GCF_040638275.1 Actinoplanes sp. NPDC026623
GGCCATCACGACGCAGCCGTGCTGGCTCAACACCAGGCAGTCTGTGCCGTCGGCCGCCATGGCCGCCGTCAGCGCCGCCACCTCCGTGCCCTCCGTGGCCGCCAGGTGTGCCGGCACCGGTCGTCCGGCCAGCCGCAGCGCGTCCGTGAACTCGAACCACGCCCCGGTGATCCGCTCGTGCGGGGCGCCCAGCCCGAGCCGTCGCCGGCGCAGGCCGCGCCGCATCTGCGCGACGGTCGCGGCCGCCGCGATCAGCAACAGCAGCACCGAGCCCGAGGCGCCGGTGACGACCAGCGCCGCGGGCGGACCGCCGGCCTCCCGGACGCGGGCGTCGGCGAGCGCCGGGGGAGCGGACGCGCTGGGTGCCTCGCTCGCGGGCGGCGGCTCGGAGGTCGGCGTCGGCGACGGCTTCGGCGTGAAGTCCTCCTCGACCGGCCGCGGCGTCTGGTCGCCCTGCGGCATCGGGTCGAACGCCACCCAGCCCAGGTCGTCGAAGAGCACCTCCGGCCACGCGATCGCGTCGGCGCCGGTGACGGTGCCGCCGGCCCGCGGCGCGTCGAAGCCGACGACCACCCGGGTCGGGAGCCCGGTCAGCCGCGCCAGCAGCGCGAACGACGCCGCGAACTGTTCCGAGGTGCCGCGCTGGCCGCCCTGGTCGCGGGGGCCCAGCAGGAAGAATTCCAGGTTCGGGTACGCGTGCCCGCTCGGCGCGTCCGGCACCTTGCGGTAGTGCTCGGAGAGGAATCCCTCGATCGCCGCCGCCCGGTCGTAGGAGCCGGCGTTGCCGTCCGACAACTGGTTGGCGAGGCGCTGGATCGAGTCCGGCACCCCCGCGCCGACCTTGAGGAAGCGGGCGACCGCGTCGCCGGTGGGTGAGTCCGCCGTGGGCAGCAGGTTGTAGTCGGGCTCCTGGGTCTCGGACGTGACCGTGTAGCGCAGGCCCGGCGTCAGGACGGTGGGGGAGATCAGCGTGCCGGTCGCCGCGTCGTAGGCGACCCGGGCACCGTCGACGCCGGTCGGGGTGGGCACGACCGGAAGCAGCCGCCCGGCGAGCTCGTCCACGACGATCTCCTGCCGGACCCGCCGCACCGGCACGTCCGGCGGTGCCGGCGGCGCCGGCAGCACCCGGCCCGCGTTGCGGTAGACGGCACCGACCCGCCACGTCACCCCGTCGTAGTCCGGCAGGACCGCCAGCCGCAGCCGCAGCGAGCCCTTGCCGGTGCCGGCGGGGCCGACCTCGAGCAGCTTCTGCTGCGGGGCCAGCGCCCAGCCCGAGATCCGGTTCAGCGGGCTCTCGTCGAGGCTGTCGACCTGCGGCGGCTCCACGTACTTGCGGGGGTCGACCGGGGTCGCGGAGACCCGGTCCCCGACCCACGGGCCGGCCACGACGATCAGGCCGACGAGCACCACCAGGGCGGCGGCCGCGCCGGCCAGCGCGCGGCCGCGCACGGCGGCGCGGGTCTTCGGGGGCACCTCGCCCAGCGCCGGAGCCGAGGCGGGACGCGTGGTGACCGCGAGCGCGAGCACGACCAGCGTCGCGAACAGGATCGTCGGCCACCCGGCGCTCCCGGCGTTCGGGCCGACGACGTAGAGCGCGCCGCCGTAGAGCGCCGCGGCGGGCAGGCAGCCGAGCAGCACCCGGCCCGAGCGCACCGCGACCTCGGCGCCGGAGAGGCCGGCCAGCCACGCCGCGACGATCGGAACCACCACCGTGTCGGGCGTCGACTCGACCGGGATCATGGCCGTGAGCAGCCGCGGGATGCCGTTGGCCAGGGCGTCGGGGACGATCACCGGCAGCGGGTCGGTCAGCTCCGCACGGCCGGCGGCCAGCCGCAGCGCCACGAGCGTGTAGCCCGCCAGCAGCAGCACCGACAGCGGCGCGACCGTCCACGACGGCAGCCGGCGGGCGGCGATGCTCACCCCGACCGACCCGAGCGCCGCGCCCGCGACCACCTGCATGAGCAGCGCGTCCGCGTAGATGCGGCCGAGCACCACCCCTGACAGGCCGATCAACACCACGAGCACCACGGGTGAGACCGCGGCGCGCAGCCACCTCACCATCCGCGCACCCCATCCCAGGCGCCGGCGAACTGCTCGCCGTCCTCGGCCTCGATGACGATCAGGCCGCCGCCGGCGGTCACCGGCGCCGCGTCCGGGTCGCCGAACAGCCCGGCGATCACCACCGGGTACGCGCCGCGCAGGCCGGTCACCGCGCCGAGGTCCGCGCGTCCGCCGGGCCCGGTGAGGTAGACGAGGGTGTCGCCGAGCCGGTTCTGCCGCAGGCTGCGCAGGGTCTGGGTCAGGTCGCCGGCGCGCAGCCCCGCCTCGGTCAGCACGTCGAGGAACGGGCCCGGCGCCGGACCGGAGACCAGGTGCAGGGCGACCGGCAGGTCCTCGCGCGCGGCGGCGGCGACGATCGACGCGGCCGCCTCGCAGGAGGCCTCGAACGAGTCGGCGGTGCCGTCCCTGACGTGGGGGTGTGCCGCGGCGCGGTCGTCGAGCAACACGATGATCGTCGGCTCGCTGGTGTCGAGCTGCTCGCGGACCATCAGCTCGCCGACCTTGGCCGAGCTGCGCCAGTGCACCCGGCGCAGCTCGTCGCCGTAGACGTACTCGCGGAGTGAGTCGAAGGTGATCGTGCCCTGCGGCACCTTGTCGATGCGCCCGTCGAGGCTGCGGGCCATGCCCGCCGGCACGGCACGCAGCAGGTGGATGCGCGGGTGCACCCAGACGGTCGTGGTCTCGCCGTACGTGCGCGACAACGTCATCAGGCCGAGCGGGTCGCCGCGGGTGACCCGCAGCGGGCCCACCGGCACGACGCCGCGCCGCAGGGTCGGCACGGGGTAGACCACGGTGGTGTCCCGGCCGGGCCGCAGCCGCAGCAGCGGGACCGGCACGCTCGCGGCGCCGCAACGGTCGAGGGCGACGAGGTTGGCGGCGCGCAGCCGGCTCCGGTTGCGCACGGTCAGCGTCATGTTCGCCGGCTCCCCGCGGGCCACCCGGTCCGGCTCGGCGACCCGCTCGACGCCGAGGCCCGGGCGCCACACCGCGAAGACGACGCCGGATCCCACGGCGATGGCCGCGGCGGTGCCCAGCAGCGCCAGATCCGGGTAGCCGAATCGGAATCCGAGGAACAGCAACGCGATCGCGGTGCCGAGCACGCCGGCACCGCGTGCGGTGACACCGCCGAGGCGCCTCACGCCGCGCCGCCCGTCCGCCGCTCGACGTCAGGCTCCGACGCTCTGGTTGTCGGGCAGCGGGACCGGCACCGAGCGCACCGCGTCGTCCAGCACCTCGATGGCGGTGACCCCGCGCAGCTGGGCGTCGGGCGAGAGCAGCACGCGGTGCGCGAACACCGGCTCGACAAGCGTCTTGAGGTCCTCGGGCAGCACATAACCGCGGCCGCTGATCAGCGCGTACGCGCAGGCGGCGCGGGTCAGCGCGATCACGCCGCGGGGGCTGACGCCGACTCGGACCTGCGGGTGGTCGCGGGTGGCGGCGGCGAGGCGCACCGCGTAGGTGTAGAGCGGGTCGGCGATGTGCACCCGCAGGGCCATCCGCACCATCTCGCCGACGGTCGCGGTGTCGGTGACCGGCTCCAGCGTGTCGGGGGAGCGCAGCGCGGCCCCGCGCAGCACCTCGACCTCGACGTCCTCGGCGGGGTAGCCGATCGAGAGCTTGACCAGGAAGCGGTCGAGCTGGGCCTCCGGCAGCCGGTAGGTGCCGTCCATCTCGACCGGGTTCTGCGTCGCGACGACCAGGAACGGCTGCGGCACCGGGTGCGGCACGCCGTCGACGGTGACGCGGCGCTCCTCCATGACCTCCAGCAGCGCCGACTGCGTCTTCGGCGAGGCGCGGTTGATCTCGTCGGCGATGACGATGTTGGCGAAGACCGGGCCCGGGTGGAACTCGAAGCCGCGACTCGCCTGATTGAAGATCGTCACGCCGGAGACGTCGGAGGGCAGCAGGTCGGGAGTGAACTGGATGCGCCGCCACTGGCCGCGCACGGCCGCGGCCATGGCGCGGGCCAGCGTGGTCTTGCCGACGCCGGGCACGTCCTCGAGCAGCACGTGGCCCTGTGCGAAGAAGGCGGTGAGCGCGAGCCGCACCACCTCGGGCTTGCCCAGCACGACGGTGCCGATCCGGTCGGCGAGTTGGGCCGCCATGGCGGCGAAGCCCTGAATGTGTTGGGGCGGAAGGGGTTCGGTGCTCACGGGCGGATCCTCAGCAGGTGGGCAGGTCGTCGATGTCGTCGTCGCCGTCGAGGTTGAGCCACGCGAACGGGATGTAGTTCTTGCCGGAGTAGTTCACCTGGACCCACCAGCTGGACTCCTTATGGCTGTTGTAGATGTAGGAGTCGATGCTGCGGCCCTTCTTCTTGCAGTAGGCCTCGAGCCGGGTGCCGGGCTTTGCCCAGCCCACCTGCTTGTCGTTGTCCTGCCGGGTGACGCTGAAGATCTCGTTGCCGTTGCGGCCCTCGCGGTCCTTGTCGCAGTAGGTGGCCGTGTCGCCGTTCTCGCCGTTGTGGCAGGTGGCGGTGCCGAACAGGGCGTCGGTCTGCTGCTTTCTGGTCTTGGGATCGCTGCTGCCCGCGGCCGTCTTGGCGGTCACCGTGAGGGTGTAGTCGGTGCTCGGCGTCAGCCCGGTGACCGTGAGGCCGGAGCAGCTGCCGGAGGCGGAGCCGCCGCCGGAGACCTGCACCGAGCAGGTCGCCGTCGCGCCGCCGGCCTCCACGCTGAAGTTGACCGTCGCGGTGTTGAAGGTGGCCGACGAGCCGGTGACCGTCACGGTCGGCTTCGGCAGCGTCTTGGCGGTCGCCGTCGCGGCCTCGCTGTCGCCCGCCTCGTTGACGGCACGCACCTCGACGGCGACCGTCTCGCCGGTGCCGAAGCCGTTGAGGGTGACGCCGGTGCCGTCGGTGACCTCGGTGCTCTTGCCGCCCGCCGCGACCACGTATTTGTCGATAGGGCGGCCGTTCTCGGCCGGCGCCGTCCAGGTCACCTTGATCGCGCCGGCCTGGTCGCTGACGGTCGCCGCGTCGAGGTTCTCCGGGCGGCCCGGCTTGGTGAACGGCACGATGCTGTTGCTGATCGGCGAGGCCTTGGAGCCGGCGCCGCGCTCGTTGATCGCCACCACGGTGAACGCGTACTGCTTGCCGTAGTCGAGTTCGCCGTCCTTGACGGTCAGGCCGGTCTCGCCCTTGACCTCGCCGATCGGGGCCGACGTGCCGTCGCTGACGGCCGTCACCGCGTAGCGGGCGATCTCCAGGCCCTGGCCGTTCGCGGCCGGCCAGCTGACCCGGACGGTGCCGTCCGGTTTCGCCTCCGCCTCGGCGGAGGCCGGCGCGTCCGGCACCTCGGCCGTCGGCCGCACCGAGTTGCTGCTGCGGGCCGGGCCGTCGCCCTTCTTGTTTACCGCATGCACGGCGAACTTGTAGGTCTCGCCGTTGGTCAGGCCGGTGACGTTGAGCGAGCGCTGGTTGGCGCCGACCTGGAACGTCCGTCCCGCGCCCTCGACCACGTAGCGGGTGATCTCGGCGCCGTTGGAGGACGCGGCCTGCCAGGTCACCCGGGCCTCGGCGTTGCCGGCGGCGGCGCGCACGTTTCGCGGCGCACCCGGCTCGCTCACCGGCGGCTTCTTCGGCTTCGGCGGGGGCGGCGGCGGGTCCGGCGGGGTGGGCGGCGGGTCGCCGCCGAGGACGTCGTCCGCGTATTTGTCGACGACGCGCACCCGGTGCGCGTTGTCGACGACGCGGGCGGTCGACGCGCCCGGGGCGTTGATGAACAGGTAATTCTCCCGGACCTCGAGCTCGAGCGGCCCCGCGGCGCTGAAGCCGATGTCCTGCTGCTCGCGGCCGGCGCCGTCGAAGACGTGCACCGTGCCGGTGGACTCGTCGGCGACGTAGAAGAAGTCCTGCCAGGCGACCGCGGGCTGCAGCGCGACGCCGTCCCCGGGGACCGCGAAGTCGGCGACCGGGGCGGCGTCGCGCACCGCGTAGACGTGGCGGGCGTCGGGGACCGTGACCGGCACGACCTCGCCGTCGGTGTGCGTGGGCAGCGTGCCTGGGCCGGCCAGCGGCAGGGCCGCGACCGCCTTGCGATCCCCGCGGATCGTGGTCAGCGCGTTGGTGGTGCGGTTGAGCACCGCGACGCCGTCGTCCAGTGCGGAGATGGCCAGGTCATGGCTGGCCGGCGCGACCGGGTCGGTGCGCAGCCGGCTCGGGCCGACCGCGGTCGCGCCGCCGCCGCTGCCGCCGGCCACCGAGTCGTCGGGCAGGGGAGCGGCGGTGATCGCGGTGACCGTGCCCTCGCTGGGCGCGGCGATCCACAGCCGGCCCTTGCCGTCGAAGACCCCGCCGGTGATGCCGGGCGGGAAGCGCAGCGACTGGCCGATCGGGGTCAGCAGGCGCGGGTCAAGCTGGCGCACCTCGCCCTGCACGTTGTCGATCACGAACGCGGCGTCGTCGTGCAGCGCGATGCTGACGCCGAGGCCGGCGGTGGTCGACTGCCGCACGAAGACCTGCAGGTTGGTGAGGTCCATCGAACTGATCACGCCGGTCTGCTGGTCGCGCAGGATGACGAACCGGTCGTTCTGCGTGACCTGGAGCTCATGGCCGCGGGCCTTGGGCACGTCGACGCGGGTGTCGACCCGGGCGGTGACGCCGTTGATGCGGGCGACTTCGCCCTTGGTCTGGCTCCAGACCCAGGAGGCGGCATCGAAGCTGGCGACGGCCTGATCGGCGGCGCCGAGACCCAGGACGGTGAGGCCGAGGCCGATGACGAGGCTCAGGACCGTGCCCATGGTGACGAGACCGCCGCGACTGCGCCAACGGCGCCTGCGCTGCTCCACCACGACATCTGCACTGGCCACGGCCCGCTTACCTCCCCCGATTGTCCTTAGGACGCAGGCCATCATAGGGGGACGCGGGTAGTTGTGGACACCCGCCAGTCACGGTTGTGGATAGTGAAGATCACCTAAAGTGATCATCGCGTGCCGGAGGGCGCCGCGCTCGGCTTCGTCGATCGGCTGGTGCAGGTCTGCGGCGAGGTGGAGAACTGGGTGGTGCTGTAGACGGCCACGATCGCGAAGCAATAGTCCAGCTCAGCGTTGAGTCCGTTGAGATCGAAGGACGTCGTGGTCGGCCCCACCTGGCCCATCGGCCGAAGTTGTTCGCCGGGCCGGCCGCCGGTGACGACGAACGATGCGCGACCGTTGGCCGGATCACTCCAGAACAGCTTTACCGACGATCCGTAGTCGCGCATGCGCACATCGGTAGGGGCGGGGCCGCTGAGAGTTGGCACATCGGAGTCCGGATCGTCACCGCGATCGGCGAGGACGACCACCAGCGCGACCACGGCGATGATCACCCCGAAGACCGCGACGACGGCCGCGAAGAGGGCCGGCGCCTTCCTCGTGTACGCCGATTCGTCCGCGTGGGCCGGGCCGAACGGCGCCCCGGACACGCTCGGTGGCATCGGCGCGACCGGGGGAAAGCGCTGCGGCGCAAGCTGCTCGCCGGGCGCCGACGCGGGCGAGTGTTGCGGCGGCGCGGACGCGGGAAAGTGCTGCGGCGGCGCTGGCGCGGGGATCTGCCGCGGCTCTGGGGGTGGCGCGGGGGCGGGGAAATGCTGCGGCGGCGCAGGCGCGGGGAAGTGTTGCGGCGGCGCGGACGCGGGAAAGTGCTGCGGCGGCGCTGGCGCGGGGATCTGCGGCGGCTCCGGGGGTGGCGCGGCGGCGGGGAAATGCCGCGGCGCGGGCTCGGGAAAAGGCTCCGGCGCCCGCCGCTGCGGCGGTACCTGGAACCGATGCTGCTCGGAGGCGGGCATCTCCAGGCGTACCGTGGGAGGGTCTTCCCCCAGGTAGGAGCGGGCGCGGGCGACGGCCCAGTGATCCGCGCCGAGCACCGACGGGCCGTGCGCCGCCACCCGGCTGAAGGCCCGGCGGGCCTCGTGCCGGTTCTCCATCTCCTCGGCGACCACGCCGAGGTCGAAGGAGATGCCGAGCATCACCGGGTCGGTGTCGCCCAGGCGCCACTGCCCGGCGGCGTAGGCCTCCTCCAGCACCCGGCGCGCGCCCGGCGGATCGTCGGCCTGCCGGTGCACCGCGGCGAGCTGCTGCGCGGTGGCGAGGACCTCGGGATCGTCCTCGCCCAGGTTGGCGCGGCCCAGGTCGACGGCGTGCTCGAGCGCGGCGCGCGCCTGGCCGAGCTCGCCTGCGGCGGCCAGGGCCTGCGCGTGCTGCCGGGCGGCGAGGAGCGGGGACGGCTGCGACACGCACGCCATGCTGCCCCGAACGCCGCCCGCACGCCAGTACGCAAAGTCACGTCGATTCCTTTTGCCCTAGCAGCCGCAGCTGGCGCCGGGCACGAACGGGGCCGCCAGCGGCGCGTGGTGCGCGTCGGGGGCCGAGCCCTCCAGCCGGGACGCCAGGATCCGCACGGCGGCGCGGCCGACCGCCTCCATCGGCTGGCGGACCGTGGTGAGCCGCGGCTCGGCGATGCGGCCGGCGACGGTGCCGTCGAAGCCGGTCACCGCGACCCGGTCCGGCACCCCGATCCCGGCCGCGGTCAGGGTGTCCATCGCGACCAGCGCCTCCTGGTCGGTGCTGCACACGAACGCGTCCGGCAGGGCGCCGGCGAGGTGCCGCCGAACCGCCGCGATGGTGCTCGCGTCGTCGGTGGGGTGGCTGGGCACCGGATCGGGCGCGGCGAGCCCCGCCGCCGCCAGCCCGGCCGCGAAGGCGTCGTAGCGGGCGCGGAACTCCGGCAGCCCCTGCTGGCCGATGAAGACCAGCCGCCGGAAGCCGTGGTCGCGCACCAGGTGATCGGTCAGCTCGCGCATCCCGGTGTGGTTGTCCACGAGGACGGTGTGTGCGTCGGGTCCGGTCGCGCCGCCGAGCTCCACCACCGGAATCCGCTTGGCCACCTGCGCGATCGCCTCCGGCGGCGCCGACCCGGCGAACGCGATGAGCCCGTCCACCCGGCCGGCCACGTCGATCACGTCCGGCAGGTGCCGCGCGCTGTGGCCGGCGCCGAGCATCAGCGCGTACCCGTGCCGGCGGCACTCCAGTTGCACCCCGCGCTGCACCTCGTCGACGTAGAGCGGGAAGTGCCGGACGTCGGTCTGCGCGGACCCGGCCGGCGTGGATTCCTGCTGGTAGTCGAAGGAGTAGAGGCCGATCGATCCGGTGCGCCCGCGGGCCAGGCCCCGCGCGCTCGCGCTCGGCACGTAGCCCAGGGCGTCGGCGGCGGCGAGGACGGCCTCGCGGGTGGCCTGCCGGACCCGGTGCGGCTGCCGGTAGGTGAACGACACCGTCGCGATCGAGACGCCGGCCCTCGTCGCCACGTCGTACACGGTCGGCCCTCGCGGCATGCCGGCAAGTGTAGGTGCCGGCTGAATCTAAGCGCATTGATTTCTGTACCGGTGACGGTAAGCTCTGCCATCGACAGTCATCGAAGTCACCCCCTCTCGCGCGCGGCCGGCCGGGCACCCGTCGCGCATGGATGGGAGCGCTCCCATCCCCTCCGATCAGGATTCAGGAGTACTGACATGAAACGTTCCTCCGCGTGGCGCTCCGCCGCCCTGGCGGGAGCCGTCGTCCTTCAGGCCGCGATCGCGGTCCCGGCGGTCAGCGCCGCCGGCACACCCTCGTGCACCGGCTACGTCGCGCTGACCTTCGACGACGGGCCCACCTCCGGCAACACCACCACGCTGCTGAGCACCCTCGCCGCCGCCGGGGTGCGGGCCACCATGTTCAACGTCGGCCAGAACGTTCAGGCCAACCCCGACCTGGTACGCGCCGAGGTCGCCGCCGGCATGTGGCTCGGCAACCACAGCTGGGACCACCCGCACCTGACGCAGCTGTCCGCGGCCGACCAGGCCTCGCAGATTTCCCGTACCCAGGACGCCGTCAAGCAGGTCACCGGTTTGACGCCGAACCTGTTCCGGCCGCCGTACCTCGAGACCGACGACGCGCTGCGCACCGTCGAGCGGCAGTTCGGCCTCACCGAGATCAACGCCGACGTCGACTCGCGGGACTGGAACAACACGACCGTCGACCAGATCGTCACCAACGCCCGCCAGTTGCAGGCCGGCGGGGTCATCCTCATGCACGACTGGCCGCCGAACACCCTGCAGGCCATCCCGACGATCGTCACCGAACTGCGGGCCCGCGGCCTCTGCGCGGGCCGGATCTCACCCACCACGGGCCGCGCGGTCGCCCCGGACGGCACCACCCCGCCCAGCAGCACCCCGGCGACACCGCCGGGCGGCTGCGCCGCGACCTACCGGACCGCCGGCACCTGGAACGGCGGCTTCCAGGGCGAGGTGACCGTCGCCAACCCCGGCACCACCACGCTCAACGGCTGGACGGTCACCCTCACGCTCCCCGCCGGCACCACCATCGGCAGCCTCTGGAACGGCGTGAACACCGGCACCACCGGCGCCGTGTCCGTCGCCGGCGCGAGCTACAACGCCACCCTCGCCCCGGGACAGTCCACCACCTTCGGCTTCGTCGCCTCGGGCTCCGCCGCCGGCATCACCGCGGCCTGCCCCGGCGGCCCGACCGCCCCGCCGCCGACCGGCCCGACCCCGCCGGCCGACGTGCTGGCCCAGGTCAACACGGTGGGCCGGCTGACCGATCAGGACGGCACCGTCAAGTACACCTGGCCCGGCGTCTACTTCGAGGGCCGATTCCACGGCACCAGCGTCGGCATCGTGCTCGACGACGCGAACAACGACTACGAGGTGCAGATCGACGGCGCCGCACCCACCGCCCTGCTCACCCCGGGCCGGACCACCGCCTGGATCGACGGCCTGTCCGACGCCGACCACGCCGTCCGGGTCGCCAAGCGCACCGAAAGCCCCTGGGCCGCCGGACAGTTCGGCGGGTTCGTCGCCGGGCCCGGCGGCAGGCTGCTCACCAGACCGGCCGCCCGGACCCGGCAGATCGAGTTCATCGGCGACTCGTGGACCGCCGGCTACGGCGACATGTCCACCAGCCACGACTGCGCCGCCACCGGCGGGATCAACCGCAACTCCAACGCCAACCAGACCTTCGGCGCCCTGACCGCCCGAAGCCTCGACGCCGACTACCAGATCAACGCCTGGTCCGGCATGGGCATGGTCCGCAACTACAACGGCGGCAACGCCGGCACCGACTTCCGCACCTACTACGACCGGGCGCTGCAGGCCGTCGACGGCTCGACCTGGCAGCGGCCCGCCTCCTGGCGGCCGCAGACCGTCGTCGTCGGCCTCGGCATCAACGACTTCTCCACGCCGCTCAACGCGGGCGAGCGCTGGGCCGACGCCGCCGCCCTCGCCGCCGACTACCGCGCCGCCTACCTGGCCTTCATCGACAAGCTCCGCGCGCAGTACGGCCCGGACACCTACCTCGTGCTGACCTATCCCTACCTGTCCAACACCGGTGACCTCGCCGACTCGATCACCCAGATCGTCCAGCGGAAGAACAGCCAGGGCGACGCCCGGGTGCGCGCGTTCTACTACGACAACACCGCGCTCGGGCTCGATCTGCTCGGCTGCGACTGGCACCCGTCCCGCCAGGACCACCAGAAGATCGCCACCGCGCTGACCGGATTCCTCAACACCCTTCAGTAGACCCAGCGCAGGGCGGCCGCCACGTCCTCGTCGGACACGCCCCGGAACCGCTGCGCCTCGGCGGCGCGTACGGCGAGCACCGCGTCGGTCAGCATGTCGCCCAGCGCGTCGCGCAGCGGCCGGGCCACGGAAAGGGCCCGCGCCGCCTCGTCCAGGCCGGCCGGCATGCGCCGGATGCCGCGCTCGGCCAGCTCGTCCGCGGAGAAGCGGGCCGGGTCGCCGGTCACCGGCGGGGGCAGCAGCAGCCCCCGCCGGACGCCGTCGAGCGCGGCGGCGATGAGCGCGCCGAACAGCAGGTACGGGTTGGCGGCCAGGTCGAAGCACTTCACCTCGAGGTTGGCCGCCGACTCCTGCTCGCCGGCGTCGCCGGTGACGAGCCGCAGCGCGGCCTCCCGCGTCTCGTGGCCCCAGCACGCGTACGCGCCGGCCCAGTGCGACGGCACCAGCCGCAGGTAGCTCGCGACCGACGGCGCGCCGATCGCCAGCAGGGCGGGCAGCAGCTCCAGGATGCCGGCCGCGGCGGCCTGCGCCTCGGCGGTCAGCCCGTGCGGCCCCGGGCCGCCGCTGAACAGGTTGCGGCCGTCGCGCGCCGCGGACAGGTGCACGTGCCCGCCGTTGCCGACCCGGCCGGCCAGCACCGACGGGGAGAACGACGCGCGCAGGCCGTGCCGGTGCGCCACGGCCCGGATGGTGTGGCGCACCAGGAGGCTGTCGTCGGCGGCGGCCACCGGGTCGGTGGCGGCGACGGAGACCTCGAACTGCGCGTCGGCGTACTCGGGATGAAACTGCTCCACCGCGACACCCTGCGCGTCCAGGGCCGCCAGCAGGTCCCGGGCGTAGTCGCTCAGCTCGATCAGCCGGGTCGCGCCGTACGCGGGCCCGGTGCAGGCCGGGACGAACTCGTCGGTGCCGGCCCGGCCGAGCGCCCACTCCACCTCGATCGCGGTCTTGAACGTCAGGCCGGCCTCGGCGGCCTGACGGGTCATCGCCCGGGCGAAGCCGCGCTGGCAGGCGGGCCACGGGTCGCCGGCCTGCGAGTACCGGTCGACCGGCGCCCAGGCCCAGCCGGGCTGCGCGGCCAGGACGGTCAGCCGGTCCAGGTCGGGCACGAGGCGCAGGTCGCCGTCGGGACCGCCGAGCTGACCGCCGGAGGTGATCGAGTCGTCGGTGAGGAAGACGTCGAAGACCGGCGACATCCCGACCCCCCACCGCGCGGCGTGCGCCAGCCGGGCGGTGGGCACGGTCTTGATCCGCGTGACGCCGGCCGTGTCGACGTACGGCAGCACGATGCCGTGCACCCCGTCCTCGCGCAGCTTGCGGGCCAGATCCCCGGCCCGTGCCGCCCGCTCCGCGGGGTCGCCGCGCATCCTGTCCCCGAACATGAATCGCTCCCGTCAGCGCCGAAGCCCGTACACCCGTTCGGCGTTGCCCACGCCGATCATCCAAGCCACCCGCTCGGCGTCCGGCGCCGACCACGAGCCCGCGGCCACCCAGCCGCCCAGCACCTCGGTGAGCGCGCGCCGGAACAGGACGGCGCCCAGGTGGTGCAGCTCCGGCAGTCCGAACGCGTCGGAGGAGTACAGCACCTTGTGGAACGGGGCCAGCTCCAGCGACTCGGCGACCACCGCGGCGGCCCGCGCGCCCACGTGGTTGACCGCCAGGCCGACGTCGAGGTAGACGTGCGGGAAGACCTGGGCCAGGTAGCCGGCCTGCCGGTGGTACGGATAGCAGTGCAGCAGCATGACGGCGACGTCGCGGCCCTGAACCGCGCGCAGGAAGCCGGTCAGCAGGGCCGGATCGCTGCGGGCGAGGTCGAGGTCGGGGTCGCCGAATCCGGTGTGAATCTGCAGGGGCAGGCCGCGCTCGACGCCGGCCCAGAGCACGTGCCGCAGCAGGACCGGATCGTCCAGGCGGGCGTCCTGCCCGCCGCGGGCCCGGCGCAGCCAGCGCCCCGCGGCTGCCTCGACCTCCACCATGGACGGCGGCTCGGGCGCGATGGCCAGGCCGTGCCGGTAGGCCAGGACGGACTTGACCGCGACCGCGTCCACGGTGGCGGCGGCCAGCGCCTCGGCGTACGCGGCGGCGAAGCCCCCGGCGCTCACCCCGCCCGCGGCGACCTGCTCCGCCACGGCCTCGAGCCGCACCACCTCGGCGGCGGCGGACCCGGCCGAGGCGGCCAGCTCCGCCGGGGTGAGCAGGTCACCGGCCCGGTATCCGGTGTCGACCAGGAACGTGCCGACGCCCGCGGCGCCCAGCAGCCGGCGGTTGACCTCATCGGGTCCCAGCCGGGCCCGCTCGGCCAGGTAGTCGTCGGCGGCCGCGTGCGGTGGCAGCCCGAGCAGCGGCGCGCACCAGCGCCGGACGGCAAAGCCGAGCTGGGAGTCGAGCGTCGTGCAGCCGGGCGGGGCGGCGTCGCCGGCCTCGGTGGCCAGCAGTTCGAAGCCCGCGCGGTCCAGCGGCCCGCGCAGCACTCCGTGGCAGTGGTGGTCCACCAGCCCTGCGCCCTCGAGCATCGCCGCTCCCGGTCGTCGACGTCGCGCCGCTTCCGCGGCCATTGTCCGGTCCGGGCGGCGCCAGGACCGCGCGGCGCGCCGCCGGGCCCGCCCGTGAATCGGTCAGGTCAGCCGCCACCCGGCAAGGTGCTCGTACGTCGGCCTCGGGCCGAGGTGACTGCTGACCAGCTCCACCGTCTCCACCGGCCACGCCGGCCCCCGGTAGCCGGCCAGCGCGCCGCGATCGGCCTCCACGTCGGCCCGGTCCAGGCGGTCACCCGGGCGGGCCACGGTCAGGTGCGGGTTGAACCGCCGGTTGTCGGATGGCAGCCGGGCCCCCTTGAGCTCGCGGCGGATGCCGCGGGCCAGCCGCTCCAGCGCACCGCGTTCGCCGTCCACCCCCACCCAGAGGACGGTGAACCGGCCCCGGCCGAATCGCCCGCCGCCGGCCAGCCGCAGCTCCGGCCCGCCGGACGCGTGAGCCCGCCAGGCGTCGACGCCGCGCCGGACAGCGTCGCCGGCGTCCGCGGCGCGCTCCTCGGCGACCTCGCCCAGAAACACCAGCGTGATGTGCCAGGTGTCGCGGCGCGCCAGCCGCGTGTTGACGCCCCGGTCCGCGGCCGCCGTGACCCGCAGCTCCGCCAGCCCGCGCGCGAGGTGGTCACACGCCTCGGCGGGCGGATACACGGCCACGAACAACCTCATATCGGCACACTAGGCCCCATAGATGACCTGCCGGGCGGGTCCCCGCGTATGAGCCCGGCGACGATCCGTCAGCAAACCGCCCGCCGGGCCGAAGGGTGAGGGCATGACCGTGATCAGCGGCCTCGCCGAATCCGCCGCCGGTGTCCGCGCCCCGACGCGGGCCCGACGCCGCTCCTGGGTACGCCGGTCCGCCATCGCGGCGGTGATCATCCTGTTCGCGGTCGAGCTCGTCGTGGGCTGGCCGTCGCTGTCGTCGGCGCTGTCGCAGCTGCGCGCCCCGCACCCGGGCCGGCTCGCCGCCGGTGTCGTGGCCCAGCTGATCGCCATGGGCGCGTACGCCCGCATGCAGCGCAGCCTGTTGCTCTCCGCCGGCCTGCGGGTGCCGCTCTACCGGCACATCGCCCTCGCGTACGCGGCACACTCGCTCAACGAGACGCTGCCCGGCGGTCCCGCGTTCTCCACCAAGTTCAACTACCAGCACATGCGTCGCTTCGGTGCCACCCCCGCCGTCGCCTCCTGGTGCATCGCCCTGTCCGGCATCCTGTCCACCGCGGCCCTCGCCGCCGTCACCGCCGTCGGTGCCCTCGCCTCGGACGGCACCCCGCAGTGGTACGCCCTCGCCGCCCTCGCCGCCGTCGCCATCCTCATCACCGTCGGGGTCCGGAAGGTCACCCGCCGCCCGGAGATGGTCGAACCCGCGGCCCGGGCCGTGCTGGCCCGCCTCAACCGGGTGCGCCGCCGCCCGGCGGAGCAGGGCCTCGACCGGGTACGCAACTTCATCGCCCAGCTCGGCTCCGCACGCCTCACCCCCGGGTACGGCGTGGCCGCCGCCACCTTCGCGGTGCTCAACTGGGGCCTCGACGCCGTCTGCCTGTGGATGTGCCTGCGGGCCGTCAGCGACGACCCGATCAACCCCACCCAGCTGCTGCTGGCATTCTGCGCCGGCATGGCCGCCGGAACCCTGACGATCGTCCCGGGCGGGCTCGGCATCATCGACAGCGCGCTGATCCTCGGCCTGGTCGCCGGCGGCGTCGAGACGCCCACCGCGATCGCCACCGTCGTGCTCTACCGGATCGTCAGCTTCGGCTTCATCATCGGCGTCGGATGGATCACCTGGCTCGTCATGCGACACCGCCACCCGGCCCCCTGACCTACGCCGGCCGGATCCGGCCGGTGCCGCCGTCGACCTCCACCGTCGCGCCGTCGGGCAGCGCCGTCATCGCGTCCGGCACCGCCAGCACGGCCGGCAGGCCCTGCTCGCGCGCCACGATCGCGGCGTGGGAGAGCAGGCCGCCGGTCTCGGTGACGACCGCGGCGACCACCCCGAACAGCGGCGTCCACGCCGGATCCGTGGTCCGGCACACGAGCACGTCGCCGGGGCGTACCCGGCCGAAGTCGCCGGGGCCGCGGACCACCCGGGCCGGGCCCGACGCGACCCCGGGGCTGCCGGGCGTACCGGTAAGGGCGGTGCCGCCCGCCGCGGGTGACGACGGCGCGGCCGGCAGCGGGGTGGTGATCGGCCGGGCCTGCAGGATCCAGATCCGGCCGCCGGCGATCGCCCATTCGATGTCCTGCGGCGCGCCCATCACCCTCGCCGTCTCGCGGCCCAGGGCGGCGAGCCGGACGACGTCGTCGTCGGCGAGGCAGAAGCGCTCGCGGTCGGCGCGCGGCACCGGCCGGGTGACGACCCGCGCGTCATCGCGGTCGACCCGCTCACCCTTGCCGCCGAGCGACCGGTGTACGACGGAGTCGCCGGACACCACCCAGGAGTCCGGGGTGACCCGGCCGCCGACGACGCTCTCGCCCAGCCCCCACGACGCCTCGAGCCGGATCTCCTCCCCGGTGAACATCACCCCCGCGACGTCGGCGTCCACCAGGCGCTGCACCAGCACGGCGGTCGCCGGGGGTCCCGCCGCCCGCCGGCGCCGGTACTCGACGGCGCGCTCGGACCACAGCGAGGCCCAGCACCCGCGCACGGCCTCGGCCACCCGGTCGGCGCCGCTGACTCCCAGGAAGGTGTCGTGCTGCCCCGCCGCCGTGGCCTCGGCCGTGTCCTCGCCGGTCGCCGAGGACCGCACCGCGACGTACGCCTCGCCCGACGGCCCGGCGAGCCGCCCGAGCCCGCGGGAGATCGCCTCGACCAGCGCGGCGGGCATCGGCGCCCGCTCCACCTGCCGGCGCGCGGTGCCGGCCCCGGCGACGGCCTCGGCGTACGCGGTCGTCGGGATGACGAACCCGGGCGGCACCGGCAGCCCGGCCGCGAGGAGCCGGGCCAGCGCGGCGGCCTTGCCGCCCGACGTGGCGGCCACCGCGTCGGCGAGATCGATCAGCACCGCTTCTCCCTGCCAGGCCAGGTCGTCGACCCGGAAATGTCTGTGGAAACCCTACCGTTGACGTGCGGGTGGCCACCCTCGATGCTCACTGTCATGACGTACGCCTCCACGCCGGATCTGCTCGTCCTGCACGCCGTCAGGGTGGCCGGGATGGCCGACGACGAAGCGGTCGCCCGGCGCACGGGCGTCGACCAGGACAAGGCGTCCGAGCTGCTGGAGGACCACGAGGCCTACGGCTGGGTGACCCGGGTCGCGTTCGCGGGCACCGGCGGATGGACGCTCACCGAGCGGGGCCGCGAGGAGGACACCCGCAGGCTCGCCGGTGAGCTGGACCAGGCGGGCGCCAGGGGCGTCGTCGAGCAGGCGCACCGGGCGTTCGAGTCGCTGAACGGCCGCCTGGTGAAGGCGTGCACCGACTGGCAGCTGCGGCCCACCCAGAGCGACCGGCTGGCTGCCAACGACCACAGCGACCCCGAGTGGGACGCCGGCGTGCGCCACGAGCTGGCCGCACTCGGCGATGAACTGACGGGGGTGGTCGGCCGCCTCTCCGGCGCACTGGCGCGGTTCGGCGGCTACGACGAGCGGTTCGCCGCGGCCCTGGTCCGGGTCCGCGCGGGGGAGCGGCAGTGGGTGACCGGCGTCGGCATCGCCTCATGCCACGCCGTCTGGATGGAACTCCACGAGGATCTGCTGTCGACGCTGGGCATCCCGCGCGGCGCGGCGCGGCCCCGGTAGTTTTCAACCCGTGGCGACCCGGCATCTCTACCTGGCACGGCACGGCGCGGCGGACGCGTTCGGCGAGCTGTTGGAGGCCGGCCACAAGCAGGCGGCCCTGCTGGGACGGCGCCTCGCCGGCCTGCCGATCGACACCGTCTGGCACTCGCCGCTGCCCCGCGCCGCGGCGAGCGCGCGCGAACTGGCCCGGCACCTGCCCGGCGTGCCCGTGGCGGAGGCCGCCGAGCTCGTCGACCACGTGCCCTATGTGCCCGGCGCGGCCGAGATGCCCCGGCCCTGGGCCGGCTTCTTCGACGGCTACGACGAGGCGCAGGCCGCGTCCGGCCACCGGCTCGCCGAGGCGCTGACCGCGCGGTTCGCGAGGGCGCCCGAGGCGGGACGGCCCGATACGTACGAGGTGCTGGTCACGCACGCGTACCCGATCGCCTGGCTGGTGCGCGATGCGCTGCAGGCACCGCCGGTCCGATGGCTCAGCCTGGACAGCGCCAACACGGGCCTCACGATGATTGAATACCGCACCGGGCTGGCGCCGGCCCTCGTGATGTTCAACGATCTGAGCCACCTGCCGGCAGACCTGCGCTGGACCGGAATCCGGACCGACGCGCGGCCGTAATGGTGGTAGTCCCACCATAGCGGGCGTGGGGCGCCGTCCCGATTTCGTCGAAGCCGCGATGCCCGGCGGCATTACGGGCGACACTTCTGACATGTCGAGTACCGTGCTCGAGGATGGTCCCGCCCGGCCGGTGCTGAGCCGGCGGCAGATCAACACCGTGTTCATCGCGATCATGCTGGGCATGCTGCTGGCCGCGCTCGATCAGACGATCGTGGCGACGGCGCTGCCGACGATCGTGGCGGACCTCGGCGGCGCGGGCCACCTGTCCTGGGTCGTGACCGCCTATCTGCTGGCCGAGACGGTCGCCACGGTGCTCGCCGGCAAGTTCGGCGACCTGTTCGGCCGCAAGATGGTCTTCCAGGTCAGCACGGTGGTGTTCATCGGCGGCTCGGTGCTGTGCGGGTTCGCGCACACGATGGGGTTCCTCATCGCCTCCCGGGCGGTGCAGGGCGTCGGCGCGGGCGGGCTGATGGTCACGTCGATGGCGTTGATCGCCGACGTGATCCCGCTGCGCGAGCGGGGGCGCTATCAGGGCGCGCTGGGCGCGGTCTTCGGCGTCACCACGGTCATCGGGCCGACCATGGGCGGGCTGTTCACCGACCATCTGAGCTGGCGGTGGGCGTTCTACATCAACGTGCCGGTCGCCGTGGTGGTGCTCATCATGGCGGCCCGGGCGCTGCCGTCGGTGCGGGCACCGGGCCGTCCGGTCATCGACTACCTCGGCATCAGCCTGGTCGCGCTCGGCTCCTCCGGCCTGATTCTGGGGTTGTCCTGGGGCGGCAACGAGTACGACTGGGGCTCCCCGGTCATCGTCGGGCTGTTCGCGGGCTCGTTGGTGCTGCTGGCCGCCTTCGTCGCGGTCGAGAGGCGCGCCCGCGAGCCGATGCTGCCGATGCGGCTGTTCGGCAACTCGGTCTTCACCGTCTGCTCCATTCTCAGTTTCATCGTCGGCTTCGCCATGCTCGGCGCCATGACGTTCCTGCCCGTCTACCTGCAGTACGTCAAGGGCATCTCGGCCACCGCCTCCGGGATCCGCACGCTGCCGCTGGTCATCGGGCTGTTCACCACGTCGATCCTGTCCGGCACCGTGGTCGGCCGGACCGGCCGGTACAAGGCCTTCCCGATCGCGGGCACCGCGGTCATGGCCCTCGGCCTGTACCTGATGTCGACAATGGACCACAACACCAGCGCCTGGCTGGAGTCGCTGTTCATGCTCGTGCTGGGCCTCGGCATCGGCCTGTCCATGCAGGTGCTCACGATCGCGGTGCAGAACACCGTCCCGTACGCCGATCTGGGCACCGCCACCTCCGGAGTCACCTTCTTCCGTACGCTGGGAAGCGCCTTCGGCGCGGCCGTCTTCGGCACCCTCTACAACAACCATCTCGCCACCGCACTCGTCACCGCGCTGAACGGCGCACCCCCCGCCGTCGCCATGGCCGCGCGGGACCCGAAGGCGCTGCACGCCCTGCCCCCGGCGCAGGCCGCGCCGATCATCGAGGCGTACGGCAGCGGCATCCAGTACGTCTTCCTGTGGGTTGTGCCCGTGGCGGTGATCGGCTTCGTCGTGGCGTGGTTCCTCAAGGAGGTGCCGCTGCGCGACAGCGCCCGGGCGGCCGCAACCGACATCGGCGACGGCTTCTCCGCACCCGCACCGACCGACCGCGTCGCCCAGCTCGAACGCGAGGTCAGCGACATCATGCGCCAGGCCGGCGCCCGGGTGGTCCTCGAACAGATCCTCGCCGGCTCCAGCGTCACGCTCAACCCCGCGCAGGCCTGGGCGGTCGGGCAGACCCACCTGCACACCAGCATGCGCGGCCGGGCCGAGCTGCCCGCCATCGGCCGGGCCCATCACGTGCCGCACGAGGTGCTGCAACCGGTGTTCACCGACCTGTGTGAGGCCGGCTACGCCGAGCAGACCGGCGACTCCGTCGCCCTCACCGCCGCCGGCCAGGAGCAGCTGGAGCGCATCAAGGACTCCTGGCAGCAGTGGCTCGACGCCCACCTCGACGACATCACGATGACCGACCCCGACGACCGCGCCCTGGTCGACAGGGCGATGGCCAACATCGCCGGGAAGCTCGTCGACGAGAGCCCGACCCCCGAACCGGCCGGCACCTGAGCCGTCAGCCCGCCGGGGCCGCCCGCGCCCGCCGCTCGCGGGCCAGGATGGCGAAGACGAGCCGGTCGGCCCACTCCCGGCGGAACAGGTAGCTCTCGATGTGGCGCCTACCCGTGCGGGTGCGGCGGAGCCGCGATACCGGGCGATGCCGACGGCGACACGATCGTCCACGGGCGCATCAGGTCGTCGTCCTCGTGTTCGAGGATGTGACAGTGGTGAACGTAGGTCGCCGGGAGTTCGGTGCCGCTGCCCGGGATTCCCGCGATCTCACCCATCGGCGGGCTGAACTCCTGAACGACGATCCGGGTCACCGTCTCCGGATACGACTTCACCGTGTCCTTGTTGGAGTGTGCCTCGTCCGGGTCCGGCGGAATCGGCGGCCCGGTGAGAAACTTCGCCACCTCCGGCCGGTCCCGCGGCCGGCGGCCACCGTCCAGCCATTTCTCGTACGCGGCCTGGTAGCCGGCCGCGTCGATCGGCTGCCTGTTCAACACCTGGAAGTTGACGAGGTGCACGTGCATCGGATGGGCGTCGTGGTTGGGGTTGACGTATTCCCAGATCTCGCCCGAGCCCGCCCTGATGAAGTCCTGTGACGGCTCCATGAACGGCACCGCGTTGAACGTCATGGTGCTGAACAGCTTGTGCTGATACAGCACCCACTCCCGGCGGGGGGTGTCCGGCTTCGGCTCGATCGGCGCGACCGCCGGCAGGTCGAGCATCCTCGGCGGCGTCGTCTCGTCCGCGCCCCCGGTCAATCGCCGGGTGACCCGGAACCGCATGACCTCCGAGATCTCCGGCCCGCCGCCGCCCGGGTAGTGGACCGGCGCGTTGTAGTTGGTCAACGTGACGTTCGTGCCCAACGGCACCTGGCCGAAGTCGACGATCACGTCGTACCGCTCGGCCGGCGCGATCAGGAAGTTCAGCATCGGCAGCGGAGTCCGGAAGCCCCCGTCGGTGCCGATCAGCCAGAACGGCAGGATCGGCTGGGGCAGCACGTCCGCCGGAACCTCGAACCGCAGCCGCCAGAAACGCTCGTTCGAGGCGTTGAGAAAGCGCAGCCGGTAGCGCCGCGGCTCGACGGCCAGGAAGGGGTACGCCTTCCCGTTGACGACCGGGGTGTCCTCACCCTCCCGCTGCTCATCGGCGGGGTCCCGGATGAGGTAGAGGCCGGCAAGCCCCGCATAGACGTTGAGGCTGGTCATCCCCATGCCATGGTCGTGATACCAGAGCATGGACGAACGCTCGTGGTTGGTGTAGCCGCAGATCGCCTCGTTGGGTTCGACCCGGCCCGGATCCAGCGTCGTGTAGGACTCCGCATGAAAGCCGTCCGGGCTGAACGAATGCAGCGGCATGCCGTCCGACTGCGGCGCGGTGAAGCCGCCGTGCTGATGCACGACGTTCCACACGTTGATGTTCGCGGGAAAGGGCGGCACGCTCCGGTATGGCGGGGGAGCGATCGGAGTGAGCTGTGGATCCCGTTGCGGATCCTGTCGATCACGGATTGGAACAGGTGGGTGGTCGGCAGCTCGTTACGGTATTTGACGACCGTCGGGTGGTCCGGCGCCACGCTGATGGTCGGCCCCAGGTAACCCATGCCGATCGCCGTCCGCGGGTCGCGCGGGTCCGTGGCCCAGTAGCCCCACACCGTCGCCGGCCCGAGATCCCGGTGGAAGCGCCACGAACCCTGCCGCATCGAGATCTCGTAGTAGTCGGCACCCGGATACACCGACGGATCCGGGACCGCCGTCAGCGGCCTGGGCAGCGGATCGACGTACTTCCTCAGCGGCGGGGTCCGCGGCACCGAGGCATCCAGGTGCCCCGGCCCGTGCGCGGGCGACGCATACGCGCGGGAAAGACCCTGTGGAAGCAGCGCCGCGCCCCCGGCGGCCGGCCATGAGGAAATGCCTTCGCCCGACCATCTACTCCAGCTTCCGCTCCGGTTGACGACTATCGGCAGCCGATGCCGGGATTCTCGGATGTCAGTTCGCCGTCGGGGTTGAGCTGATAGAGCCAGACGTGCAGGTCGTAGTGGAGGGGCATCGGCGGGTGCCCGGCCGGCAGCGGGTGCCCGGCCATCGGCCCGTCGAACGGGTGGCCGAACAGCGTCGGCCGATCCGGGTCGGTCCTGACGTTCCCGTCGTTGTCGGCCCGGAAATACTCCAGCGCGACCAGCCGCACGGAACCGCCGGCCGTGGGCGCGTACACCAGGGCCTCCGGCTGGGTGGGATCGATGTTCGCGTTCGCGACCAGCGCGGGGTTCATGTAGTGGAACCCCATCCCGGGCACGCAGTCCTTGGTGGGCAGGTATCCGGCACGAAGGGCCCGCTTGACGTCGCGGAACCGCTGGGTGGCGTCCAGCAGCACCGCCCGCTGCGGGGTCGTCAGGTGCGCCTTCCCGTGCGGCTTGTCCGGCGTCCGGGCGAGCGCGGCACCCGCCCCGGAGTTGACGGCGGCACAGGCGCAGGCGGCCGCGACAACGGCGGCGAGGCGCCGGTGCCAGCGCGTGGGCGTGACAGCCATGAGGATTCCCTTCGACCCGGACCCGGACCGTTCCGGACTCCGAACCGGGATTCTGCTCGCGCCCGCCGCACCACGAGCCCAGCTCCCCAGCCATCACCCAGTCGAGTGATCCCACCGCTCTCCGGCGTACCGCCCGCCGGTCCGAGCGCAGCACCCGCGGTGCCCGCCCCCGGCCGCCGGTCAGGACAGGCCTGCACCGCCGCGCGACATGTGGGTCGTCAAGTCCCGCAGCGTGGTGATGGCCTTCTCGATCCGCCGGGTGCGCGTTTCGGGCTTCTTCGCGCTTTCGATGGCGCGCACGTGCTCGCGCTTGTGGCCGTCAGCGAGACGGTCGTAGGCGGCGCGGGCGGCCGGGTCGGCATCCAGGGCACGGGCGAAGTCCGGGGGCTCGATCACGACACGGGGCTCGGTATCGACCTCCACCTCGACCTCGACCTCGTCGCCGGTCACGACACCGGCGGCTTGCCGATTGGCGTTGCTCAGGCCGAGCAGGTGGCGGCCGCGCATGATGGCGACTCTGCTCCTCCATGAATGCCCGTTGATCGTGATTGTCACCGGGGGCCGTGCGCCTGCACCGAGCGCCTCCACAATCTCTTGCGGAATCTCCAGCCCTCTCATGGGCTCCGGAGGCTCAACGTGGGCTCTGAAATTCATGATGTGCTTCCTCCGCCTTGCCGGATCCAGGGTCCCTGGCCTCGCCGGGGCGGCGCGGCCAGGGACTGTGCGTGGGGGTCAGGAGGGCGCAGGTGATGACCGTCCACCAGCGGCCTTCCGCGGGCGGCTACTCCGCGTAGGGCTGGTCCGTTGCCTGGTCGCTGTAGCCCAGGCTCCAGATGTAGCCGTCCAGGTCCGCGAAGGAGCCGCCGTATCCGCCCCACGGCAGGGCGGCGGCGGGCTTGAGGATCGTGGCGCCGGCCTTCTCGGCCTGCGCGAGGATCTCGTCCACTCGCGCCTCACTACGCACGACGTAGGTGAGGACCAGGCCGCTGAAGCCGCTGCCTGCCGGGCTCGTGCCCGCCAGGCCGGCCAGGCCTTCGCGGCCGTAGAAGCCGACAAGAGAGCCTCCGTCCGACTCGAAGAACACGGAGACTCCGAAGTCGTCCTTGATCTTCCAGCCGAGCCCCTCTGTGTAGAACTGCTTCGACCTGCTGAGGTCCTGGACGCCCAGAAGGATCGAGCTGACGTGTGCCTTCATGCCTTGGGTTTCACGATTCATAGTTGCCAAGCCTGGTGTGGATCCCGGCAGGCGGCAACGCCGATCTCGGCAAGGTACGTTAATCCGACGCTAAACATGGTGGGGGGTGGCGGCTGTGGAATTGCGCGACATCGAGATCTTCCTGACCCTGGCCGAGGAACTGCATTTCGGGCGCACCGCCCAGCGGCTGCGGGTAACCCCGGCCCGGGTCAGCCAGGCGATCAAGAAGCAGGAACGCCGCGTCGGCGCGCCGCTGTTCGACCGCTCCCCGCACCACGTGGCGCTGACCCCGATCGGCCAGCAACTCCACGCCGACCTGCAAACCGCGTACCAGCTCATCCGCAACGGCATCGACACCGCAGCCGCGACCGCGCGCGGCCCAGCCGGCACCCTCTCGCTGGGCACGTTCGTCAATCACCGTGAGAAGATCGCGCCGGTCATCGACCTGTTCCGGCAGCGGCATCCACAGTGCGAGCTGCGCCTCCGGGAGATCACCTTCAACGATCCGTTCGGGCCGCTGCGCACCGGCCACGTCGACATCGCCCTGCTCTGGCTCCCGGTACGCGAGCCCGATCTCACCGTCGGGCCTATGGTCTACACCGAGCCGCTCGTGCTCGCCGTGGCCTCCGGGCACCCACTGGCAGCCAGGGACACGGCCGAGATCGAAGACCTCGCCGGCCTCACCGTCCCGGTGACGGAGAACCCGGTCCCGGACTACTGGACGTTCGCGCACACGCCCCGCACCACGCCGGCCGGCCGGCCGATCCACCGCGGGCAGATCGTCGCCACCCTCGAAGAAGCGCTCACCGCGATCGCCGGCGGCGAAATCGTTGCACTCGTCGGACAGCACGCGGTCACGTCACACCCCCGGCCTGGCGTCACCTACGTGCCCATCTCGGACACGCACACCCTGCACTATGCGCCGATCTGGCGGACAGCCACCGAATCACCCCTGATCCGCGCCTTCGAACAGACCGCCCGGGACGCCACCAACCCCGCGCGCGAAAGCACTGTCCGAACCCCCGCAACGCGCTGAAACCAGCTTCCCCTGCCGGCTCCGAAGCACTCCTCCACCAGCAACGCGCGAGAGCCGCCGACCGCAACCGGCGAGGTGCGTCCGCTTGACCCACCACCAACCCGGGCCTGCCCGACCGGACCCCCTGCCGCGCCCACAGCGCGGAAGCCGGATCCCCCACCGCAAGGGGACCATCAAGTCCACAATGCACTTTGCAGCGAGCAACCATGAACCCACCGCAAGGTAAGAGAATGCAAGGTTTGGGCCGGGGGGGGGGACGGAGGGGGGTGTAAAGTACCCCCAGCAGTTGGGGGGGCCCCCCCGCCCCAAACCGGCCCGCCCGGG
>NZ_JBEZXZ010000128.1:0-25536 GCF_040638275.1 Actinoplanes sp. NPDC026623
GGCCGGCGCCCCGGCCGCGCCGGCCCCGCCGAAGTTCCGCTCCCGGCCCGATCTGCGGGCCCTGCCGGACGTCACGATCACGACGCCGGCGAATGCCACCGCCCCGGGCTACATCCTGCTGACCCCGGCGTCCGGCGCCGGGCTGTGGGGGCCGCTGATCGTCGACGACGAGGGCTCGCCGGTCTGGTTCCGCAAGGTGCCCGACCCGGCGACGGTGGCCATCGACCTCAAGGTGCAGCGATACCGGAACGCCCCGGTGCTGACCTGGTGGGAGGGGACCATCGGCGGCACCGGCGGCCGCGGCGTCGGCCAGGGCGAGTTCGTCGTCATGGACACCGGCTACCGGGAGATCACCCGGGTCCGGGCGGCCGGCTCCGAGCAGGCCGACCAGCACGACTTCGTCATCACCCCGAACGGCACCGCGCTCTTCTGGGTCTACGACCCGATCCCGTACGACCTGACGCCGTTGGGCGGCCCGGCCGACGGGGTGCTGCACGACGGCGTCCTGCAGGAGATCGACATCAGGACCGGGCGGCGCCTGTTCGAGTGGCGGGCCCGCGACCACGTGGGCCTGGACGAGTCGTACGCACCGCTGCCGGGCGGCGACTCGGCGCACCTGCCGTACGACTACTTCCACGCGAACTCGGTCGGGCTGGACGCCGACTCCGACATCCTGGTGTCGGCGCGGCACACCTGGACGACGTACAAGATCGACAGGCGCACCGGCGACGTCCGGTGGCGGATCGGCGGGAAGAAATCCGATTTCACCATTGACGAGAAGTCCCGATTCAGCTGGCAGCACGACTTCCGGCGGCGCCGCGACGGCTCGTACAGCGTCTTCGACAACGGCGCGGGGGTGACCAAGCAGCGCGCCGAGTCCCGCGGCCTGGTCTTCGCCGTCGACGAGGCCGCCCGCGCGGTCACGTTCGTCGCCGAGTTCCCGCACCCGGGCGGGCTGTCCGCGCCGACCCAGGGCAACTTCCGCGAGTTGGCCGACGGCGGGTCGTTCATCGGGTGGGGCCAGCTGCCCTACTTCACCGAGTACGCGCCGGACGGGACGGTGCGCCTCGACGGGCACCTGCCGCCGGACAACCAGTCGTACCGGGCCTACCGGGCCGAGTGGCCGGGCGAGCCGCTGGACCAGCCGACGCTGGGCCTGCGCGTCGAGGGCGGCAACGTGATCGTCAGCGCGAGCTGGAACGGCGCGACGCGGGTCGCGAGGTGGCGGGCCCGCGCCGGACGGCAGCCGGGCGCGCTGACGCAGTCGGCCGAGGGCGCGCGCACGGGCTTCGAGACGACGCTGACCCTGCCCGGCACGCCGGAGTACGTCGTCGTCGAGGCGCTCGACGGCGCGGGCCGGGTGCTGGGCAGGTCGTCGGCGGTGCCGGTCCGGGTCTGAGCCGCGGCCCGCCGCCCCGGACGGTCAGCCCTTCAGGGCGGCCCGTCCGGAGAAGGCGATGCTCGCGGCCAGGAAGGCGCTGTTGATCAGCGTGAAGACGCCGATCAGCCAGACCGTCCAGTGTGGCGCCAATGTCAGGACCAGGCCCGCGACGGCGATCACCGCGCCGTAGTCGCGGACGAGCTTGACCACGCGGACCGGCAGCGACCGGCTGGTGACCATGCTGGACGCCTGGTCGCCGCCCTGCATCACCGAGGTCACCAGGTTGACCATCCAGGTGCCGGCGAACGCCGCCAGCAGCCAGGCCGGCGTCTGCGGCACCTGGGCCTCGGCCACCGCGGACAGGGCCGCGACCAGCGCGATCTGCCCGGCGACGTCGCACAGCACGTCGACCCGGCCGCCCGCGGCGCTGGTCTGGCCCGTCACCCGGGCCAGCTGGCCGTCCGAGCAGTCCAGCCCGTACGCGAGCTGCCAGCCGACCAGCGCGAGCAGGCCGATCGGCCAGGCCGGCACCTGGCGGTCCGCCACCGGCCCCGCGGCCGCCACCACCACGAACGAGACCAGGCAGCTGAGCCCGAGGTTCGCCACCGAGAGCACGGTCGGCGCGAGGCGGTGCCGGTAGGCGAAGACGGAGATCCGCGAGCCCAGGCGCTGGCTCACCGCCTCGCTGAACAGCCCGCCTCCGCGGTTGACCCGGTAATACTCCTCGGCGGTCGGCGGCTTCTGCATGGCGTCAGCGGTTGGCGATGGCGTCGACATAATCGGCCAGCTTTCCACGGATCTCGTCCGGGTTCATCGCGAGGTGTTCCAGGATCGTGTAACGGTCCGGCCGGGTCCTCGGCGCGAAGTGCACGACCTCGACGAACTGCTCGAGGCTCAGGCCGACGTCGTCGGGCGTGCGCGGCAGGTTGTGCCGGAGCAGGCAGGCCGACATCTGCGCGAAGCGGCGCTCGTCCTCGCGCAGGAAGGTGCAGAACAGCGCGCCCAGGCCGGCCAGCTCGCCGTGCGAGGCGGTGCCCGGGAAGAGCGTGTCCGTCGCGTGGATGATCTCGTGGCAGCCGCCGCTGCACGGCCGGCTGCTGCCGCAGACCGCCATGGCCAGGCCGCTGGAGATCAGCGTCTCGGCGAGGACCGTGACGAACGCGTCGTCCTGCATGTCGCCGGGCATGGTCAGGATCGCCTCGGCGCCCACCCGCGACAGCGAGGCGGCCAGCCCGTCGACGGGCTCGCCGCGGACCTCGCGGCCCAGGTCCCAGTCGGCCAGCGCGCTGATGTTGCTGATCACGTCGCCGATGCCGGCCCGGTTGACCCGCTCCGGGCCGTTCTCCACGAAGTCCAGGTCGACGATGACCGCGTACGGGATGTGCACCCCGTAGGAGCCCTTGATCCCGTCGTTGACCAGGCTGGCCACCGGCGAGGCGATGCCGTCGTTGGCGAGGCTGGTCGCCACCGACACCATCGGCATGCCCCAGCGGTTGGCCGCGTACTTGGCCGCGTCGACGGTCTTGCCGCCGCCGATGCCGACCACCGCGTCGTAGGAGCGGGAGCGCAGCTTCGCGGCCAGTTCGAGCGCGGCGTCCAGGGTGCCGCCGCTCGTGGTGAAGATGTCGGCCGAGCCGAGCGACGGCCGGATCATCTCCGCGATCCGCTCGCCCTGCCCGGGGCCCACCACCACGGCGACATCCCCGCCGGCGGAGATCCGGCCGTCGGCGAGGATGCGGCCGAGATCCGCGACCGCGCCCCGCCGCACGTCGATGTGCAGCGGGGTCTGGACGCTACGGGCTAGTAGCGGCATGCGATGTCCCGCGCCTTCGCGAGGTCGTCGTGGTTGTCCACCTCGACCCACGGGATGTCGCCGATCGTCGCCGCGCGGATCTCACCGCCACGGTTGGCGTACTCCTGGTAGCCGTCCTCGTAGTAGAGGTTCGGGTCGCGCTCCCAGGTGGTCTTGAGCGCGTCGGCGAGGTCCGCGGCGGCGGAGGCCTCGATGACGGTCGCGCCGATGTACTCGCCGAAGGCGTCGGCCGGGTCCATCAGCTTCGTGATCCTCGTGAGCCGGCCGTCCGCCGAGAAGATCGTCTTCATCTCCTCGTCGGCGAGCTTCTTCACGTTGTCGACGGCGAGCAGGATGCCCGGGCCGCGGTTGTCGAGCAGGGTCCGCTCGACGCTCACCGGGTGCACGGTGTCGCCGTTGACCAGCAGCGCGCCCTGCGCGAAACGGTCACGAGCCAGCCACAGTGAGTAGGCGTTGTTCCACTCCTCGGCCTTGTCGTTGTGCACGAGGGTGATCTTGACGCCGTACTTCTGCTCGAAGGCGTCCTTGCGCTCCTCGACGGCGCCGGCCTGGTAGCCGACGACGATCGTCACGTCGGTGAGCCCCGCGGCCGCGAGGTTACGCAGGGAGATATCCATGATGGTCGTCTCCCCGTCGACGGGGACCAGCGCCTTCGGCAGCGTGTCGGTGTACGGGCGCAGCCTGCGTCCGGCGCCGGCGGCGAGTACGAGACCGATCATTGGATGGTTCCTTCCGAAGTGAGAGGCGTGCCCGACGAGGATAGCCGTGGGTTCACATACCGAGAGTGTGCAGGACCTTGAAGCCGTCCTCGGCGATCCGCCGGATCATCCCGTCGTTGATCTCGGCACTCTCGTCCAGCACGGCCAGGTCGTCCGGGCCCAGCCAGCGGAACTCTGTGTGTTTGCCGACCTCGAGCCGGGGGCGTGCCAGGTCGCCGTCCACGCGTACGAGAAAGTTGCTCTCGTGCCGGTCGAGGCCGTCGTCTCCGGTGTAGGTGTATTCGCCGACCGGTCCCAGCACCACCGAGAGTCGCCAGCCGGTCTCCTCGAGGACCTCCCGTTGCAGCGCGTCACCGACCGTTTCGCCCGGTTCGAGGTGGCCGCCGACGATGTCCCACGAGTTCGGGAAAAGTTTCCGCAGCGCCGATCTGCGCTGGAAGAATATTCGACCGTCGTCGTCCACGACGAGAGCACCGGCGGTTCGCAGCGGTTCGGGGTACACGCGAAAAATGATATAGAGCCTGCTCGTAAGCTTGTGCCATGACCGCAGAGCAGTTGATCTCGTTCGCCAGAGGGGCTCCGTCCCTGGACATCGTCGACGTGCAGGGCCTCAAGGCGGCCGCCGCGCGCGCCTTCGACGCCGACCCGGCCGGAGTGACCGCCTACGGGACCTCCGTCGGCTACGTTCCGCTGCGAAAGTGGATCGCCGACAAGCACGGGGTCTCCCCCGACCAGGTCATTGTGACGAACGGCTCCCTGCAGGCCGACGCGTTCCTCTTCAACCACCTGGTGCAGGCCGGCGACGACGTGATCGTGGAGAAGCCGACCTACGACCGCACGCTGCTCAACCTGCAGAACCTGGGCGGCAAGGTGCACCAGGTGACGATCGACCCGGACGGCATCGACGTCGACGAGCTTCGCGAACTGCTCGAGGCGGGCCTGCGCCCGAAGCTCGCGCACATCATCCCGAACTACCAGAACCCGGCCGGCGTCACCCTGTCGCTGGACCGCCGCCGGGCGCTGCTGAGCCTGGCGGTCCAGTACGGCTTCATGATCTTCGAGGACGACCCGTACGTCGACATCCGCTTCCGCGGCGACGCGCTCCCGTCGATGCTGTCGATGGACACGGAGAACGTGGTCGTGCACGCCTCCAGCTTCACCAAGACGGTGTGCCCGGGCGTCCGCGTCGGCTACCTCGTCGGGCCGGCCGCGCTGATCGACGCGATCGCGAAGAAGGCCACCAACCTCTACATCTCGCCCGGCATGGTGTCCGAGGCGATCGTGCACCAGTTCTGCGTCTCCGGCGACATCGACCGCTCGGTGCAGACCGTGAGCGCCGCCCTCGCCGAGCGGGCGACGGTGCTCGCCGCGTCGCTGCGCGAGCACATCCCGGGCGCGACCTTCACCGAGCCCGACGGCGGCTACTTCCTCTGGGTCGACCTGCCGGCGAACGTCGACGTCGACCGGCTCTTCCCGGCGGCCATGAAGAAGGGCGTCGCCATCGTGAAGGGCAGCGACTTCCTGCTGGACGGCGGCAAGTCCTCGGTACGCCTGGCGTTCTCGGCCGTGACGGTCGACCAGATCGACGAGGGCGTCCGCCGGCTGGCCGCGGCCATCGCCGAGATCACCGCCTGACGGGCGTCCGCTGTCGGGCTTGCGACAGAGTCTCCGCCGACGCCGGTTCCGGGGTTGCCCCCGGGGCCGGCGTTCGGCACACAATGCTGCCGCGCGGCCCGCATGACCTTGCGGTCCGGCCTTGGACACCTACCCCGCCCCTCGGCGCCGGGCGGGCCGGTCGCACTCTCACCCCGAAGGCGGCCGGCCCGCCCGGCGCCACCCAGCCGGCCGGTCCGCGGCGTGGCCGGGCGTCACCTTGGGCGTAGCCTCGTGCAGGCCCACCGTGGGGGCCAGCGGGCATCACCTTGGGGGAGGCAGTCATGACCGAGAGCAGCGCGCGCCGAAATCGGGCGACGGGCGTGAACCGATCCCTGTCGCGGGCGTGGACCGCACCCGTGCGGGCGATGAACCGCTTCCTCGGCACCGCCGACGGCGCCGCCGAGCCGGGCCGGGTGTTCAACGGCACCGCGGTGGTGGACTGCGGTGTCTACGCCGACGGCAAGCGCATCCCCGGCGACTTCTCGCCGGACGAGGCCCTGCACGAGGCGTGCAGCCGCGAGAACGCGTTCGTCTGGCTCGGCCTGCACGAGCCGACCGAGGCCGAGATGTCCGCCATCGCGCGCACCTACGACCTGCACGAACTCGCCGTCGAGGACGCGGTCAAGGCGGAGCAGCGGCCCAAGCTGGAGCAGTTCGGCACCGTGCACTTCCTGGTGCTGCGCACCGCGCGCTACGTGCCCCACCGCGAGCTGACCGAGACGTCGCAGGTCGTCGAGACCGGGCAGATGATGATCTTCGTGGGCGAGCGGTTCGTGATCACGGTCCGGCACGGGGACGCGTCGCGGCTCGCACCCGTACGCGCGGACCTGGAATCCCGCGGCGTGCTGCTCGAGCAGGGGCCCTGGGCCGTGGCCTACGCCGTGACGGACCGGGTCGTGGACGCGTACGTCGAGGTCGCCGACCAGGTGGAGGCGGACCTGGACACCCTCGAGGAGGGCGTGTTCTCGCGGGACAGCGGCAGCCCGGTGCAGCAGATCTACCAGATGAAGCGCGAGCTGGTGGAGTTCCGCCGGGCCGTGGTGCCGCTGCAGCGGCCACTGGCCACCATCACCGCGCCGCAGAGCCGGCTGGTGCCCAAGGAGATCCGCCGCTACTTCCGCGACGTGCAGGACCACCTCACCCGCACGGTCGAGCAGGTCACCTCGTACGACGACCTGCTGAACTCGATCCTGCAGGCGCGGCTGGCGCAGGTGACCGTCGACCAGAACAACGACATGCGCAAGATCGCGGCGTGGGCCGGCATCGCGACGGTGTGGACGGCGTTCGCCGGCGTCTACGGCATGAACTTCAAGTTCATGCCCGAGACCCAGTGGCAGTACGGCTATCCGGCGCTGATCTCACTGCTGCTCGCGGTCTCGGTCCTGCTGTACCGCGCCTTCCGCCGCAACGGCTGGCTCTGACCGGCCCCCGTCACCTCTCGTCGACGCTTACAGTGACGAGGTCGCCCTGGGGAGGGAAATAGCGTGCCGTCACGCCAGGATCAGCTGCACTCCTACCAGTACTCGCAGCAGCGGGTGGTGGCCGCGCTGGTCACCCACGACCCCGATCCGCACCGCTCGCCCCTGCGCCGGGCCGGCGGCGCGGCCCTGGTCAGCATGGTCGTCGCCACGCTCGCCGTCGGCGGCGCGGCCGTTTACGGGATCCTCAAGGGCCAGAGCACGGTGGATCCGCGCAACGAGGCCGTGGTCTTCCTGGAGAAGGGCTCGGGCGCCCGCTTCGTCTACCTGAAGTCCGACGATCGCCTGCACCCGGTGCTCAACTACAGCTCCGGGCTGCTGATCGCCAACGCCACCGAGCCGAGGATGGTCGACGCGTCCTCGGAGAGCCTGGCCAAGGTCCAGCTCGGTGACCCGCTCGGCATCCCGGACGCGCCCGACTCGCTGCCGTCGGCCAAGGGCGGCCTGGTCGACCCGGTCTGGACGGTGTGCTCGCTGGCGTCGGACGGCGCCGCGGCGCCGCGGAGCCTGCTGTCGGTCGGCGACCGGCCCGCCGACGGGACGGTGCTGCCCGTGCCCCGGGCCGACACGCGCGCGGCCGACCTGCGCGGCCTGCTGGTCTCGGACCCGTCCGGGCGCACCTTCCTGGTCTACAACAACCGGCGCTTCCTGCTGCCGGCCGGCCGCGAACAGCAGATCAAGACCTTCTTCGGCTGGACCCAGCCGCCGCTGAAGGTGGCGACCGCGTGGATCAACGCGGTGCCGATCGGGCCCGACCTTAAGCCGCCCGCGATCCCGGACGCGGGCGAGGAGTCCCCGGCGGTCGCCGACTTCGAGATCGGCCGGCTCCTGCAGATCGGCAACCCCTCCGGCGGCGACAAGTGGGCCGTCGTGCTCGGCGACGGCGTCGCCGACATCACCGAGGTGCAGGCTCAGCTGATCCTGGCCGGCGGGGACGCGAGCGTCGAGCGCGGGCTGGACCTCAACCGCTACAGCAACCTGCCGCGCTCACAGACCCAGCTGATCACGGAGGCGGCGGACGCCGGTTTCCCGCCGGCCGTCCCGGTGCTGCTGAACGGCCCGGGGCAGGTCTGCCTGACCTACGACGCGAAGAAGGCGGCGGCCCCCGAGGCCAGCATCCGGATCGGTCCGACGGTGCCGAAGGGCAGCCCGGTCGGCGGGGCACCGAACGTGCCCGGCGGCGTGCAGGCCGACCTGGTGCACGTGCCGCGCGGCAAGGGCGCCCTGGTCGTCGCCGCCGCGTCGCCGACGGCGCCGGCGGGCAGCGGCACGGTCAGCATCGTGACGGACACCGGCCGGCGTTACCCGGTCGCGAGCCGCGAGGTGCTGCCCCGGCTGGGCTACGGCGGCGTCAAACCCGACGCCGTGCCGGGACAACTGGTCGCGCTGCTGCCGCAGGGCCCGGCCCTTGATCCGGAACGCGCCCGGCAGGCGGACGCCACGGACGAGTAGAAAACGGCGGGCGCCCCGGGGGCACCCGCCGTTCTCCTGCCACTTTCGAGGTCAATTCTTGTTCTTGCCGCTCGCCATCCGCGCCACGGTCGGGCTGTGCTGCGCCGAGGAGGTCTGGTCGGCCTCCGCGTCGAGGGGGAGCGTGCCGTCCTCGCTGACCGGCGCGACGAGGCCCGTGGGGCCCGTCAGGTCCGGCTCGAACGCGGCGTCGTCGGCGCCGGCGACCGGGGCCGAGACCGGGCCGGACGGGTTGTACTCGTCCCACTGCTCACGGCGACGCATCCGGACCACGTAGGCGCCCGCGGCGCCGACCGCGGCACCGGCCAGCAGCAGGCCGACGAGCTTCGTGCCCGTACGCCTGCGCCGCTTGAGCTTCGCCTTCTTCTTGGAGTTCCTGCCCAGCTCGACCGGCGGCCAGCCCGCGTGCCGCGCGGACTCCGTCGCGGTGGCGACCAGCGGGGTCAGCGTCGCGATGGCGCTGTCCCAACTCTGTGCCGCGGCGTCCCTCGCCTTGATGGCCGTCGGCTGCACGCGACCCATGGCTGCGTCGATCTTGGGACCCACGGTCGAGCTGGTCTCGTGCGCGGCGATGGTCGCCGCGCGCCTGAAGTGGTCGACGCTCTGCCCGAGCTCCCGCTTCATCCGTGCGCTGCGGTACTTCCGTCGCATCGTTGCGAACACCAGTGCCCACCTCCTGTGGTTCTCTCCCACGCCATGTTGCCCTCTTGGGTACCCCCGCGTAGCCGGATCTGACACATGGGGGAGGATCCGAACTGCAAAGAACTGTCCAGCGCCGGCCCCGACGTAGCGGACCGGCGACCGCGACACTGAGGGGGAGTACCCGTGGCCGACACTCTTTACGCCACCCTGCACACCAACCACGGCCCGATCCGGCTCCAGCTCTTTCCGGACCACGCCCCGGCGACCGTCCGGAACTTCGTGGAGCTGGCCGAGGGCACCAAGGACTACGTCGACCCGCGGACCGGCGCGAAGGGCAGCGGCCCGTACTACGACGGGACGATCTCGCACCGGGTCATCGCCAACTTCATGGTCCAGATGGGCGACCCGACCGGCACCGGCCGCGGCGGCCCGGGCTTCAAGTTCGCCGACGAGTTCCACCCCGAGCTGCAGTTCGACCGCCCGTACCTGCTCGCCATGGCGAACGCCGGCCCGGGCACGAACGGTTCGCAGTTCTTCATCACCGTCGGACCCACCCCGCACCTGAACCGGAAGCACACGATCTTCGGCCAGGTGGCCGACGAGCAGTCCGCCAAGGTCGTGGACTCGATCGCGACCACCCCGACCGGCCCCGGCGACCGCCCCCGCGAGGATGTCGTCATCGAGCGCGTAGAGATCGAACGGGTACCGGGAAACTGACCTCGTCCGGGTACGTTTGAGGCATGAGTGAGTCTCCGGTGACGGCGCCGGTCTGCTACCGCCATCCGTCAAAAGAGACCTACGTGCGCTGCACCCGCTGCGAACGCCCGATCTGCCCGGATTGCATGAACGAGGCCTCGGTCGGCCACCAGTGCCCGGAGTGTGTCGCCGACGGCAGGCGCACGCAGCGGCCGGCGCGCACCGCCTTCGGGGGGAGCGCGGCCGGCCGCGCCGGGACGGCCACCCGGGTCCTCGTCGGCGTCAACGTCCTCGCGATGGTCATGTCGGTCGTCTCCGGCGGCTCCACCGCCATCGCCGGCGGCGGCTGGGGAGGCCTGCTCGGCGGCAGCACCCCGCTCACCGAATGGGGCGCGGTGCTCGGCTCGGCCTACTACGGGCCGGTCGGCCAGGAGACCCTGCACGGCATCGCGCACGGCGAGTGGTACCGCCTGTTCACCGCGATGTTCCTCCACTATGGCGTGCTGCACCTGCTGATGAACATGTACGCGCTCTGGTTCCTCGGGCGCGACATCGAGCGGGTGCTGGGCCCGCTGCGCTTCATCGGCCTCTACCTGCTGGCGGGCCTCGGCGGCAACGTGGCGGCGTACGTCTTCACGGCGCCGAACTCCATGACCGCGGGCGCGTCCACCGCGGTCTTCGGCCTCATGGCGGCCATCTTCGTGCTGCTCAAGCGCCTCAACCTGAGCATCGCCCCGATCCTGCCGGTGATCGTCATCAACGTGATCTTCACGTTTGTGGCGTCGAACATCTCGGTGGCCGGGCACCTCGGCGGCCTGGTGGTCGGCGGGGCCGTGGCCACCGTGCTGGCCTACGCACCGAGGGAGCGGCGCAACCTGGTGCAGGGCATCGGCTGCGCGGCGATCTTCCTGATCCTGATGGCGCTGACGATCTACCGCACCGCGACCATCCCGGGCTGACCCTCCGGCGGTCAGAACGGGGCGTTCGCGCGCAGCGCGTTCAGCGCCTCGGCCACGTCCTCCGGATCCGCGCCCAGGTCGTTGACGCTGAACATGTGCAGGCTCTCGCCCGCGTCGATCTCCAGCAACGCGCTGCTCAGGCCGAGGCGCTCGCGGCGGTCCACCCGGACCCGTTCGATCTGGGGCCAGGCCAGGTGCCGGCGCCGGGCGAACCCGGTGACCACGGTGATCCCGCTCGTGTCCGCGCTCAGCCGGACCGGCGCGATCAGGTCCCGGGCCGCCCAGACGGTCAAGCCCGCGGCCGCCAGGACGGCGATGAACCACTGCAGCATCTCGCCGCGGCCGAACGCCACGACCAGCACTATCACCGCCACCGCGCCCAGCAGCCTGGTGATCGGCAGAGCGGGCTTCACCCGCCACTGAAGAGGCGACATGCCATAACTATCGCAGCCCGCGTAACGTCGGCGGTATGCGAGACGCGGTGATCGTTGGAGCCGTCCGGACGCCCGTCGGGCGGCGGGGCGGTGGGCTCGCGCAGGTGCACCCGGCCGACCTGTCGGCGATCGTGCTGCGGGCACTCGCCGAGCGTTCCGGCTTCGACCCGGCCGACGTCGAGGACGTCATGTGGGGATGCGTCTCCCAGGTCGGCGAGCAGTCCTGGAACATCGGCCGCAGCGCCGTCCTCGCGGCCGGCTGGCCCGAGTCGGTGCCGGCCACGACGATGGACCGGCAGTGCGGGTCGAGCCAGCAGGCGCTGCACTTCGCCGCGGCGACCGTGCTCTCCGGGCAGGCCGACCTGGTGGTGGCCGGCGGTGTCGAGTCGATGAGCCGGGTGCCGATGGGGTCGAGCGCGGCCGGGGCCGACCCTTACGGCTCGGCGATCGCCGAGCGCTACGGCACGTCCGTGTTCAACCAGGGCGTCGGCGCCGAGATGATGGCCGCGCGCTGGGGCCTCACCCGCCGGCAGCTGGACGAGTACGCCCTGGCCAGCCACGCCGCGGCCGCCAAGGCGCAGGACGCCGGGGCGTTCGACGAGGAGGCCGTGCCGGTCGGCGAGGTCTCCCGCGACGAGGGGATCCGGCGCGACACCACCATCGACAGGCTCGGCGCGCTGAAGACGCCGTTCAAGGCCGACGGCGTCGTCACCGCCGGCTCCGCCTCGCAGATCTCCGACGGCGCCGCCGCGCTGGCGGTGACCACGTCCCGGTGGGCGGCCGCGCACGGCCTGGTGCCGATCGCCCGCGTGCACACCGCGGTGGTCGCGGCCGACGATCCGGTGATCATGCTGACCGCGCCGCTCGCGGCCACCGCGAAGGCGCTGGACCGCTCGGGCCTCAGCCTCGACGAGATCGGCGTCTACGAGGTCAACGAGGCGTTCGCGCCCGTGCCGCTGGCCTGGCTCGCGGAGACCGGGGCCGACGAGTCCCGGCTCAACCCGCGGGGCGGCGCGATCGCCCTCGGTCACCCGCTCGGTGCGTCCGGCGCGCGGATCATGACGACGATGCTGCACCACATGCGACAGACCGGACTCCGCTACGGATTGCAGACCATGTGCGAGGGCGGCGGTATGGCAAACGCCACGGTGGTCGAGCTTCTGTAATTAGATATTCATCGTGCCGTGGCCGCTGCTTCCCCGTTTGCGCCGCGTTAAACGCCACATGGACGTGTTTTCTCGTACGTTCCTCCCCGCCGCCGCCGAAGCCGGGGTCGCGATCCCCACCGTGAGCCGGCACCTGCCCATCTTCCGACGCTGCGTGGAACCGGACGATTCCACCGTGCTGGTGACCCGCTGCGTGTGCCCGGATCGGCCGATGGCCGGGGAGTTCCTGCTGCTCCTCACCTACCGGCGGCTGGTCGTCACCCAGGAGACCCGGGTGCTGCACCGGCTCAAGCTGCACCTGAACGCGAACCTGCGCCACCTGAGCAACGTCACCTGGCGGCCGGACCTGCGCATGTCCGCCGTGGATGTGGCGGCGACGGCGGTGGACGGGGTCCGCGAACGGTTCCGGATGCGCCTCGCCCAGCCGGAGCAGGTGTGGCACTTCGACGCGCTGCTCAAGCACGTCTTCCGCGAGCGCCGATCACTCACCCCGCTGCCCACCGCCGCCTAATCCAGGAACGTCACGATCGAGGTACGCAGGCCCGCCGGGTCGAGGCCGTGCCAGTGGGCGTGGTCCGCGGGGGTGCCGTAGCGCCGTTGTTCGGCGCGGCCCACGCCGAGGTGCAGTTCCCGATGGGGTACGTCGGAGAGCGCCGCCGCCACGAGCCGGCTCGACGTGCCGGCCAGGTACGGCTCCACGACGATGACCTCCCGGCTCACCAGCTCGCGCAGCCCGGCGCCGTCGAACGGCCGCGGCGTCATCGTGTACGCGACGGTGACGTCGAGCCCCCGGGTCGCGGCGAGCACCGGGTCGAGCATCGGCCCGACCGCGAGCACGACCGGTGCGCCGGCCCAGCCGCGCCGCACCACCTGCAGCCGGTACGTCCGCTCGTACGCGCGGGCGTTGTGCTGCGCCGAGAGCCGCACGTAGACCCGGTCGTCGTTGCGGGCCGCCGCGCGCAGCAGCGGCGGGACCTCGTCCGGGTGACCCGGCACGTGCACGGTCCAGCCCTCGAGGGTGTCGAGCAGCCCGACATCGCCCGGCGACTGATGCGTGTAGCCCTCGGCGGACGCGTCGTACGAGGCGCCGATGCTGACCAGCACCGCGCCCACGTCCTGGTGGCCGAGGTCGAGCTTGATCTGCTCGTACGCCCGGTCGATCAGGAACGGCGCGTAGGAGTGCAGGTACGGCCGCAGGCCGGTCAGCGCGAGCCCGCCGGCGACGCCGGCCATCAACTGCTCGCGGATGCCGACGTTGAGCACCCGGTCCGGATGTCTGCGGTGCGCGTCCGCGAACGCGTCGCTGGAGATGTCGGCGAGCACGACGGCGGTCCGCGGGTCCTCGTCGAGCAGCGCGGTCGTGGTGGCGACAAAGGTCTCTCGCATGATCCTCAGCCTTTCGGTTCGACGGTGGCGACGACGACGTGCGGACGGTCCTGGTCGCGGTGCCGCAGGGCCTCCTCGATGGCATCCTGATCACGTCCGTTCACGACGGCGGTGGACCACCCCGGGAAGCGGCGGGCGATGCCGCCCGGCCACCCGTGCGTCGCGGACTGGTTGTCGATGACGATGGCGGTGAGCCGGTCCAGCCGGGCCGCCGGCGCGTACGCGATGGCCTCGTGGTTCGAGCCCTCGTCCAGCTCGGCATCGCCGAGCAGCACGAAGGTGCGGGCGTCGAAACCCTGCGCGCGCAGCCCCAGCGCGGTGCCGACGGCGAGGCCGAGCCCGTGGCCCAGCGATCCGGTGCCGACCTCCACGCCCGGGATCAGCACCCGGTCGGGGTGGTGCCCGAGCGGGCTCTGCGGCCCGCCGAGATCGTCGAGCCAGTCGGCCGGGAAGAAGCCCTTGGCGGCGAGCACCGCGTAGTAGGCGGCCGGCCCGTGACCCTTGGAGAGCAGGAAGCGGTCCCGATCGGGCTCGTCCGCCGTGTCGGGTGAGACGCGCAGGACGCGGTCATACAGCACCCACAGCACGTCGAGCGTCGAGAACGCGCTGGGCGCGTGCTTCTCGTCGCCGGTCAGCCGGGTCAGCAGCGTGCCCAGCAGGTTTGGTTTAACGGCCGTAGCAGTCATATTCTCAGACTGCTAGTTAAAGTTAACTTCAATTCAAGGGTGCCTGGAGTGGAGCTTCTCACCATCGGCGACATGGCCGTGCGCAGCGGGGTGGCGCAGTCGGCCCTGCGCTACTACGAGCGCGAGGGACTGATCCGGGCGACCCGCACGGGCGGCAATCAGCGCCGTTACGAGCGGCACGAGTTGCGCCGGATCGCGTTCATCCGGATCGCCCAGCAGGTCGGGGTCTCGCTGGAGGAGATCCGCGAGGCGCTGGCGGCGCTGCCGGAGAACCGCACACCGACGAAGGCGGACTGGGCCCGGCTCTCGGCACGCTGGCGGCGCAAGCTCGACGACCGCATCACGATGATGGAACGGCTGCGGGACCAGCTGACCGGCTGTATCGGCTGTGGCTGCCTGAGCCTGCAACGCTGTCGGCTGATCAACCCGGACGACCGCCTGGCGCGGCGCGGCGAGGGCCCGCAGATGATTCTCAATCCACCGTCCTGACCACAGCGGACCGTACATGGAAATCGGTATGCCCTGTGACGAGACCCTTATGGGATAACGAAATTGGCGTGGCCTACGTATAGTCGCGGAAGATCATCAATTGCACGTCCCACACGGGGGTTCCGCATGTTCCTGCTCCACCGCAAATCGTTGGCCGGCCTCGGCTTCACCGCCGTCGCCGTGGCCTCGACCGCCCTGTTCGCCGTGCCCGCACAGGCTGCGTCGGCGGGTCTGGCGAAGGTCGTCGGCTCGTCCGCCGTTCAGTTCAACGCGCTGATGGGCAAGTCCAACTCGCTGACCATCACCATCTCCGGCCGCACGGTCACCCTGAACGACAAGGTCGCCATCAAGGCGGGCAAGGGCTGCAAGGCGGTCAGGCGCGACAAGACCAAGGTCAAGTGCACGACGCCGAAGAAGACGACGAAGCTCAGCGTCGCGCTCGGCGACAAGACGGACGCGGTCGTCAACGCGACCTCCGTTTACATGCTCGCGGACGGCGGCACCGGCAACGACACCCTCACCGGCGGCTCCGGCAAGGACCAGCTCCAGGGCGGCACCGGCAACGACAAGCTGTACGGCAAGGCCGGCAACGACATCTTCTTCGGCGAGTCCGGCAACGACACCATCGTCGGTAGCTCCGGCAACGACCAGATCGACGCGGGCTCCGGCAACGACTCGGTCACCGGCGACGCCGGCATCGACGAGCTCCTGGGCGGCTCCGGCAAGGACCGGCTGGCCGGTGGCGCCGCCAACGATACGATCCTCGGCGGCGCTGACATCGACACCATCTACGGCGACGCGGGCGTTGACATCCTCTTCGGCGACGCCGGCAACGACGTCATCTCCGGCGGCGTCGGCGGCGACCGCATCTTCGGCGACGCCGGCAACGACAAGATCGCCGGCGGCGACGGCGACGACCTCGTCTTTGGTTTGGCCGGCAACGACCAGATCACCGGCGGCGCCGGCGATGACTCGCTCGCCGGCGAGGATATCAACGCGGCGGGAATCCAGGTCGGCAGCAACTCGGCCCTCGACAGGATCGACGGCGGCGCCAACACCGACTTCTGCCTCGTGATGGCCGCGGGCACCACGGCGAACTGCGAATCCCCCGAGCCCGGCCCGGCACGCCCCTCGGCGACGGCGTCGGCGGCTCTGTCCGCGACGGCGATCCAGGGTGCGCGGCAGGCGGAGTCCCACCTGGCCGCCGCCCGGGCAGCCGAGTAACACCAGCCGAAAGCGACGGCCCGATCGGCGGAACCTCTCCGCCGGCCGGGCCGTTCGTCGCATCACCGCCGCAGGCCCGGTCAGGGCAGCAGCAGAATCTTGCCGATGTGGTCGCTGCTCTCCATCAGGCGGTGGGCCGCCGCGGCGTCGCGCATCGGGATCGCGCGGTCGATGATCGGGCGGATCGTCCCCGCGTCGACCAGCGGCCAGACCCGCTCGCGCACACCCCTGACGATCCTGGCCTTGTCGGCGACGGGCCGGGCGCGCAGCGTCGTCGCCGAGACCGAGCCCCGCTTGCTCATCAGCGCACCCAGGTCGAGCTCGCCGCGCCGGCCGCCCTGCATGCCGATGATCGCGATGCGCCCGTCGGGTGCGAGGGCCGCCACGTTCCGGTCCAGGTATTTCGCGCCGACGATGTCGAGGATGACGGTCGCCCCGCGGCCCTCGGTGAAGTCGCGGGTCGCCGCCACGAAGTCGGTCGAGGTGTAGTCGATCGCCAGGTCGGCGCCGAGTGCCAGCAGCTGGGCGTGCTTGGGCTCGCGGGCGGTGACGATCACCGTGGCGCCGAGCGCCTTGCCGAGCTGGATCGCGAACGTGCCGATGCCGCCGCCCCCGCCGTGCACCAGCAGACTGTCGCCCTGGCGCAGGCGGGCGATGTCGACCACGTTGGACCAGACCGTGCAGGCCACCTCGGGCAGGGCGGCCGCCTCCCGCAGCGACATGCCCTGCGGGATGGGCAGCAACTGGCCCTCGGGGACCGCCACCCGCTCGGCGTAGCCGCCGCCGGCGAGCAGCGCGCAGACCCGCTCGCCCACGTGGTGGCCGGTCACACCCGGGCCGACCTCGGTGATCACGCCGGAGCACTCCATGCCGGGATAGGGCGGGACGCCGGCGGGCGGCGGGTAGTGGCCCTGGCGCTGCATCAGGTCGGCCCGGTTGACCCCCGCGGCGGTCACCTCGACCACCACCTCGCCCGGGCCGGGCGTCGGATCCGGGACCTCGGCCCAGAGCAGGGCCTCGGGTCCGCCGGGCTGCTCGATCGTGATCGCGTGCATAGGGACAGCTTGCCCGACGCGTACGACAAAAGCGGGTGAGCCGCCCGGCAGGTTCGCCGGGCGGCTCGTGGGGTGCTGCTCGGGGGTCAGCCGATCTTGACGTTGAACAGGTTGTTGGCGGCGAGGGTGCGGAAGGCGGTGAGGCTGGTCTTCTTGCTGTCGATGCTGATGTCGCGGTCGCCCTGGTCGTCGTGCTTGGTGTCGAAGTACACGATCGCCTTGATCGCCGGCCGCTTGGCCAACTCCGGCAGCACACTGTTGAACCCGGCCGACTTGTCGACAGGCTTGCCGACGCGGTGGTAGACACCCCACTCGGCGATCATCAGCGGCTTCGCCGCGTGCTTCTTTGTCGCCCAGTCGTAGAACGTCGGACCGTTCTTGGCCTTACGGTCGAGCAGGTCGGCGAACTGGCCGTAGTGGTACGCGCCCTTCTCGGCCGACACGTAGGAGTCCAGGCCCATCCAGTCGACGACGTCGTCACCGGGGTACAGGTCGGCCCACCACTTCTGGGCCATCCACTTCTCGTTGCCCATGTACGCCATCACGTTGATCGCGTTGGTGACGCCCTTGGCTTCGAGGCGCTTGATGGTGTGGCGGTACATGGCGGCGAAGTCCTTGGCCTCCCAGCCGGAACCGCGCCGGGCGATGACGTCGTTCTCCGGCTCGTGGTTGAGCACGAGGAAGAACTTTTCCGGGAAGTCCTTCTTGATCCGGGCGGCGAACGCGTCGATCCGCTTGTCCTGCTCACCCTTGGCCACCTTGGCCCAGGACGACTTGTAGGCGATCTTCCAGTTCAGCAGCAGCACCCGCGGCTGGTTCGTGTCGCGGGCCATGGCCTTCTCCGCGGCGGTCGGGAACACCTCGTCACCCTTGTGGTAGGTGTGGTAAATCGTGGCAGTGCGGCCGGAGAGCTTCTCGAAGTCCTTCAGCGCCTGGTCGCGGGGGGCGTCGGTGAAGCCACCGGCGGCGGCACCCCAGAGCACGCCACACGAGGGCACGAGCAGGTCGTTGGTCTTACACCCGGCGGCGGGAGCGGCGGTGGCGGCGGTGGTGCCGGCCAGCGCGGTCGTGGCACCCATGGCCATGGCGGCCAGCACGGTCATCGACTTCTTGAGACGCATTTGGTTTTTCCCCCCGCTTGTCCAGCCGTTGTCGGCCGGGCATGCAGAGAAGATTCCGGTCTGCGCGGTGCACCCCCTGGTCCCGAACAGGTGCCACCCGGTTGCGGACGGCCCGAACAGCGCGACTTGAGGATTTCCGCGCTCGAAAACCTCGCCATACAGGTGATACCGGGCACTAGGTCAGGGCGAATGCGGGGGAGAGCGCGAAAGCGATCGGCCCGGATCCGCTATTGATCTTGTGATGCGACAGCTCCGGTTCGCCCACGGCTGCCGACACCACCTACCCATCGGCCGCCCGGTACTCTGCTCGTGAGGCTGCCACGGCAGCTCGGGAGGGCTCGCCTAGTGGCCGATGGCGCCGGTCTTGAAAACCGGTGAGGCGTTCCGCGTCTCCGTGGGTTCGAATCCCACGCCCTCCGCTCAGCAAGCAGCGAGAACCCCCGTCGACCAGCGGTAACGCCGGTCGACGGGGGTTCTTCGTGCTCCGCTCAGAGCCTCACTCGATCTCACTGCGGCTCGCTTGATCTCGCTCGCCGCGACCATAGCGCGACCACGAACTTCCCTTGCCCATTGCGCAGAGGGCGGCGGGGTCAGCCTCGTCTTGTTGCGCGAGCCGCAACAGGTCGTGGATCTGCGGAATCATCAGATGCCTTCCGACCACCGCGGACCAACGAGAAGGGCCAGTCACCACGACATTGGTGACTGGCCCCCTCTACGGTCAGCGTCTACGGAATTCCTCGCAACCCGAAGCCTCGACGGTCTGGCCGGACTTAATCGTACTGACGGTGCAGAACTCGAAGATGCCCTCGGTGGCGCCGCTGGATTTGTACTTTCCGGGTGCGACGTCGATGCCTACCTCGTAGGCGCCGTCGCCGAAGGACGTGTCGATTGCGGATTCCGCCGGAGGCTCTGTCTCAACCACCGGTTGGGGCGCGGCAGGTGCCGGTGCCTTTTTGGTAGCGACCGGCTTGGGCTTGACGGTAGCGTCTGCCACAGGTGCTTTCTTCGCCGGAGCGGCGGGGGCGTGGTGGCCTCAACAAGAGCCGCTGCGGGGGTGGAGGAGCTACCCAGGGCTGCCAACACGATGGCGTTGATGAATACGGTCATGATCCCGAGGGCGAGGCCGGTGATCGACTTGCACTTGCTCGCGGCCTTAGACAGGGCGATGGCGCTAAAGACGATGGCCGCAACACCAATAAGGAAACCCAGTCCGGGCACCCAGCAGAGGACAATGCCGACGATGCCGAAAACCAGGCCTGCGGTCACCATTCCGCTCTTGGGCGGAGAGACGGGCCGCTGGTACGACTGCGGGACGCTTCGAGAAGCTCTGGGTCGAAGTCCTGCCGGACGACACGTACCGCCTGGTGCGGACGCCGAAGCTGGCGTTCGGGCTGGCCCGCGAGGACACCTTCCGGGTCGACCCGCGCGGCAACGTCATCGGCGTGACTGCCGGCCCGTACTGGGGCATCCAGCTGGTGTCGGCACAACCGCTGACCGCGGCGGCGATCGAGGGACTGATCGCCGCCGCGGCGGAGGTGGGCGGCACCCTGGACGTGCACGACGACCTGGTGGCGGGCCTGGCGGTGCCCAAGGGCGTGACGGAGGAACAGGTGACCGCGGCGGTCGACCGCTACTCGGCGGCCCATCCGGTGCGAGCCTGGTGGGTCGCCAGCGGCGAGGACCCGGAGGTACGCGAATGACACGGCGGCACTTCACGGTGGTGCCGGTCGATGGGCCGGTCACCGAGCCCGTACTCAAGCTGGGCGGCCAGCCCGTCTGGCTCGCGGCGCCACAGTGGCCGATCTCCTTGGAGTACGACGAGCCGATGACGTTCATCGGCCAGTTCCCGGTGCGGGGTGGGCTGGCCTACCTGTTCATGACCAGGGCGGACGACTATGCCCCGTACGCGGCCGAGCCCGAGGGCGGCGAGAACGCGGTGATCGTCCAGCCGGACGGCCGGCTGCAGTTGCTCCGCCGCACGGTGCACGACGACCCGGCGCCGCAGCGGGTGGCCGACCAGGCCGACGGGCCGACGGTCGGGCCGGACCACCGGCTGATCCAGGTCCCGCCGGAGGGTGAGGGCGAGCTCCAGTTCGCCGACGGCGAGCCGCTGTGGTTGCAGGGCGACGAGACGCCGGGCGACGGGTACGGCTTGGTTGCACAGCTGGCTCCGGAGCTCCTGCCCTTCAAGGTCAACTTCGGCGACGGCGGCGTGGGGTACGTGTTCCTTTCGGCTGACGGTCGAGAGGGCCGGTTCCTCTGGCAAGGCCACTAATCTCGATCTTTCATTGTTCGAGGTAGTCGGCCTGTACTAGTACTGCAACCCGGCGTCGCGACTTGAGTCGTGGTGGCTCGTTGTCTGATGGTGCTGGGTGGTGGGGTTCTTGAGGAGTGGCAGGCGGGTCTGGATGATCTGTTTGCGCTGGTAGCGGGCCGGTTTTCACGGGTGGAGCCGCGCCGGTTGGCGTTCGCTTATGTTCGTGGGCTGCTGGCGCCGTTGGAGCGGCGTAACGGGTGGACGATCGCGGAGCATGCCGGGCGCGGGTCGCCGAACGCGGTCCAGGAGATGCTTTACAGCCCGTGTTGGGACCCGGATCTGGTGCGCGATGACGTGCGTGACTACCTGGTCGAGCACCTCGGCGACCCGGAGGGTGTGCTGATCGCGGACGACACCGGGTTCGTGAAGAAAGGCATCCGATCGGCCGGGGTGCAGCGGCAGTACTCCGGCACGGCCGGCAAGGTCGAGAACTGTCAGATCGGCACGTTTTTGGCGTATGCGTCGGCCCGGGGCCGGGCGTTGATCGACCGTGAGTTGTATCTGCCGAAGTCCTGGACCACCGATCCGGACCGGTGCACGAAAGCGGCAGTGCCGCAGGGTGCGGAGTTCGCGACCAAGCCGCAGCACGCGAAAGCGATGATCGAGCGGGCGGTTGCTGCGGGGGTGCCGTTCGCCTGGTTCACCGCGGACGAGGCGTTCGGGCAGAACCCCGGCCTGCGCGACTGGCTGCAGGAGCAGGACATCGCGTATGTGATGGCCACCCGTAACGATGACGAGGTCCCGGCCGGGCTGCACACGCTCAGCCCGGTCAAGACCATGATCGGCCGGGTCCGGGCCGGGGCGTGGCAGAGGATGTCGTGCGGTGACGGCGCCCATGGCCCGCGCGTCTACGACTGGGCGTGGACGCCGATCCGCGGTGTGTTTCCGCACGGGCGTCGGGGCTGGGTCCTGGCATGGCGGTCGATCACCACCGGTGAGATCGCGTTCTACCGGTGTTTCGCCGCGAGGGGGACCCGGCTGCGGGACCTTGTCCGGGTCGCGGGGGCGAGGTGGGCGATCGAGGAGTCGTTCCAGACCGCGAAGAACGAGGTCGGTCTGGATCAGTACCAGGTCCGTCGTTACGACGCCTGGTATGCCCACATCACCCTCGCGATGGCCGCTGCCGCGTTCCTGGTCGTGACCCGTGCCACCGAGTCCGCAAAGGGGGCCGCAGCACAGACGACGGCATGCTGATCCCGTTGACCAGCAACGAAATCCGCCGCCTGCTCTGCCGCTTCGTCCTCACCGCCGTTCATACCGCCGCACACGTCTGGCACTGGTCGCGTTACCGCCGCCGACGTCTCGAACAAGCCCGAGCCTGTCACTACCGCAAACGACTCAAACCACCGTAAGCAACGACATCGGGTTGCAGTACTAGAAGCGTCGCCAAGATGCCGATAGCTCCAATGATTGACTGTGCCCAGTCTCCGACGCTCACGGGTCCGACTCTACGTCCGAGACCCTGGCCATCGTGATGTGGAAGTACGCGGCGGCCTCGAGACAGGACGATGGCTCCGATCGACGCACGTTGCCGATGAACGACTGCACGAAGTACTACGGTAGGTCGATGACTTCTGCAGCGTGGCGCAACATCCAGGCCCTGCGAGCTACACCGACCGGTCTCGCCACGACGGACCCGAGAAGACGGACATTCGCCGCCGCGCTGCGGCAGGCCGAGGAGCTAGCACTGGCAGCCGACGCTGTGAGCTACGAAGCTAAGCCACTTCCCTTGTTCTACTCGCTCAGCCAGGCCGGCCGAGCCATAGCTGCCGCGCATCTTCCCGACCGGTTTGAGCTTGAAGGACACGGCATCCAGTTCCGACTCGGCAATTCGAAAAAGGTTCTGACCGGTACCCTCAACGAGCAAGGTATGGCCGGAGGAGCGTTTCAAGACGTCGCTACGGCCACTGGATCGACAGCAATCGAAAAGCCTACGCAACTTGGTGCATTGTGGGCGGCCAACCCGGATCTCGCCGATGTGCCGATCCCCCCACAGCTCGGTGGGTGGCCCAGAGCTGTTGGCTGCGGTCTCGGAACACGACCGCCGAAGAGCGGCAACCTCCCCCACATCACCGGAAGCACGATCCTCACGATCCTTGACCTACCTGGCGAGACGGGCGCAGACATTGCGGGCGTAGTACGGAATTACCCATCGCTTGCTGGCACTCGGAGTCTGAAGTTCGGCAGCGTCGGTGACTCGTACGCTGAGCCGCACGAGCAGGTTGACCGGCGCGATGACGGACGAATTTTGTTGGGCCGACCGGCGCCGGCGGAACGGTCCATGAAACTGTCAGATTCATGGGATCTTCAAGATGGCCTCTATTCCGTAGTCGAGATTGACCAGTCGGCCTCTCTCTACCCGGACCCGAACTATGTCGGCTGGGTCATCCCGGAGGTCGCGGGCGGGCCGGCACCGTCACCGCTGCTGCTTTGGTGGGCACTGCTGTTTGGCTTGTCGCACCTCGCCCGATACCACCCAGCCGCATGGACTTCTGCTGTCGACCTGGACAAGAGCGCGGAAGCGGCGCCTTTGCGGGAAGTGCTAGATATGGCCGCCGAGCAGGTGCCTGTGCGGGTGCTGGCCGCACTCAGAGGCAGGTAGTGCGGCGCTGGCGCCACACACGGGGGCCCGTGGGTAGACGAGCACCAGGTGCACGCGGCTCTGTGGGCCTATCCGCCGGCGCAATCTGGGACCTCGTAGACATGCCCAACCTTGGTACGGTCGGAGCCGGGTTCACGAGCGAGAGGCAGATGTGGCGTGACGGGGACGGCGGTTGAGCTGCGGCGGCTTGTCGGCAAGTTCGTGCTGTTCTTCGCTGGCTGCTGGCTCATCGTGCTCATCGCAGGCGCGGCCGGCGCTCTTCGTGGCGCGTCGGTAGATCCGCTGCGCTTCGCCATCCTGCTGATTCCCGGTTGTGCGTTTGTGCCCGCGGTGTACTACGCGGTCGGGCTGCACCGCAGCGACGACCCGGCACAGTTGAACCGGATCTGGCCAAAAGCGATCGTGTACGGCCTCGCCGGCTTGGTCCTGCTCTTCGGAACGGCCTACGGCCTCTACGAGATGGGGTAGACCATGAGCTTCAGCGTCGAGCCCGCTGACCTCCGAGTCTTCGCCACCACACTCCAGCATGCGTACGCCGATGCCGACGCCGCCAAGACGTATGTGCATGCGCACGGCAGCTTCAGCTTTCACGAGTCAGGCATCATCGGCGCGCTGTCCGGGGCGCACTCGGAGTGGATGGGCAAGCTCGACGAGATGCTGACCCATCTCCAGGCGCTGACCGACTCGTCCAGCCGTGCGATCAGCGACATCGCGACCCAGTACAAGTCGAGCGACGAGGACTCGGCCGCGCGAGTCGACGCCAGCTACCCCGCCGAGCCCCGGCCACCGGTGAACCGCGACTGAGCACACGGGGGAACCAATATGTCCGAGGCAACGCAGTATCTGGTGGCTCCGGGGGAGCCCGACGACAGCATGACGAACGGCTTCGCCAACCCGTTCGACCTCTTCAACTACATCAGCCCGTCGGCCTGGATCAATGATCTGATCGAGAAGACGACGGGCATCGACATCTTCGGGTACGCGACGGACGCGTTTACGGGCGAATGGGCGGCTCTCTACAAGTTCGGTGACGCGATGGCCAGCCTTGCGCAGACCATGCAGCAGATCGGCATCGACATCCAGACCGGTGCGATCAAGGCGGATCAGACCTGGGACGGCAACGCCAGCGACGGCGCCTACAACTACTTCTCCTCCCTGGCAGCTACGGTCAGCGGCCAGCAACCCGCCCTCAACGCGGCCGCGAAGGGCTACCACGACGCGGCCCGTGGTGCGTGGCAACTGAGCAACCAGCTCGGGAACCTACTGCAAGCCATCGCCGACGAGGCGATCATCATGGGCATCGCGGCGGCAGCCGGCACCGCGACAGCAGAGACCGGCGTGGGTGCCATAGCCGGCTACGGCGTGGCCGCCTACCAGGCCGTACAGATACTCAAGCTCGTCAACAAGGCGTCGCAGATCATCAACACCGCCGGAACCGTGATCCTGGCGGCATTCGGCGGCGGCATGGACTTCGCCGGGCAAGGCGGCGATCTGTCCGCGATGCCGCTGCCGGTAACCCCCTACTCCGTGCCGAGGGTGTAATCCATGAGCGACGAGCAGGAACCCATCGATCACGAGCTCCAGCAGATGACGAGCAACCCGCGTGTGGCCAAAGCGACGAAGGAAGCTCTGAACAGGTTGCGCCAGGGTGTGGCCGGGCCTGAGCTGGCCGAGATGGCGACCGAGGTACTGGAAGGCCGAACCGATCTACGCACGATCGGCCGTAGCTCGGTGTATGCGGCACAGCTCACCGAGGCTGCCGAAGGCTTCCGTGAGTGGCACGCTCACCTGAGTCCAGAGGAGCGCGATGCGCGCGACCGGAGCGCGCACGAGTACCTCGGCGACGCCGACAACGGCTGACCGGCCCGCTCGACGGCTGAACCCTGTCAGGCCGGTTCCGCCCGCAGGGGACGGCGCGCAGAGCTGTCCTGATCGACCAAATGGGAGAGTGCGACCATAGGGCGACAACGGCATGCCGCCTCGGGATGTTTCGCCAGGTCAGAGCCTTGTAGATACCGGTCTTGAAAACCGGTGAGGCGTTCCGCGTCTCCGTGGGTTCGAATCCCACGCCCTCCGCACCTCAAGCAGCAGAAACCCCCGCTGACCAGCATGAATGCCGGTCGGTGGGGGTTCCTCGTGCTCAGCTCAGCTTTCCGTTTAACGTCTGAGCTGGGATTAGTCGCTCTGTCGAGGGACTGGCAGGACGCGGCCACCTGGTCACTCTGAGGAGACGCGAATCTTC
>NZ_JBEZXZ010000129.1:0-25408 GCF_040638275.1 Actinoplanes sp. NPDC026623
TCGGGCCGGCTGGCCGCATAACCTACAAACCCGCCCACGATCCCAACATGGCCGGCGCCCCGCGGGGCGCCGGCCTTCTGCTTGCCGTCTGACTCAGCGGATCCGGCCGTAGCCGTTCGGAGTCATGATGTTGATCGACCGCTTCTTGACGGGCTGGCCCGCGCGGGAGGCGTCGATGATGTCGCCGCCGCCGACATAGATGCCGACGTGGCCGTTGCTGCGATAGAAGACCAGGTCCCCCGGCTCGAGGTCGGAACGGCTGACCCGGGCCGTCGCGCTGTACTGCGCGGCGGCGTTGTGCGGCAGCGACTTGCCGGCCGCCCGCCAGGCGGCTGACGTCAGGCCGGAGCAGTCGTAGCCGTCGGGGCCGTCGGCGCCGTAGTCGTACATGATGCCGATGGCGTTGTAGGCGAACGTCACGGCCTTGCCGGCCGAGCCGGCGATCTTCGGGATGGGGCCGGTGTACCTGCTGCCGGTCTCGCTCGCGGAGCCGTACGCGGCGGTGCGCATCGCGTAGAGCTTCTTGAGGTCGCCCTCGATCTTCTTCCTGCGGTCGGACAGCGCCTTGACCTCGGCGGCCTGCTTGTCCTGGGTCGCCTTGAGGGCGGCCTGACGCGTGGCGAAGTTCTGCGTCGTCTCGGTGTACTTCGCGACGTCCCGCCCGCGGCTGCGGGAGATCTGTTCGAGGATGCTCATCCGCTCCATGAGGTTGTCGGATCCCTCGAGCATGACGTTCATGGTGCCGATGTTGCCGGTCTTGTAGGCCGACGTGGCGATGGTGCTCATCTGCGCGCTGGCGGCCACGAGCGCCGCCTTGGCGGGGGCGAGCGACGCGACGAGGGTCTTCTCGTCAGCCTTCGTCTTGTTCAGGCTGATCTTCATCTTGTTGTAAGACTCGACGACGTCCTCGAGCTTGTCGGACGCCGCGGTGATCTTCTTGTTCAGCTCGCTCTTCGACGGTTCCGCGTGTGCGGCCGTCGCGGAGCTGCCGGAGATCGCGATCGCCAGGACGGCGACCGTCAGCGCGCGAAGCCTGGTTTGGGCGTGTGGCAACGGAACGTGGCCTTTCTTCCGCTTGGCCGCCTACCGGGTTAGCTGACGGATTCGGGCGGAAGAAGGCCCTACCGCTGACGCGGATTCACCCCGATGCTGCTCGGTGGTTCCCCGGTTCGTCGTGGCGGAAGTGGTGACCCAGGGGGATCGGGATCGTCCCATTTCCGCCGGCGAGGATTCGACGGCGCTGGCCGGCGCCACCGAGGGGTGTGGCTGCGGACCGGACCAACCGCACTAACTTATCGGCGCTCGGCATTAACACAAGAGCCGGAAGAGTGACTTGCGCCAATGATCACAAATATCTGAATGATCCCGATAGCGGGCGGCGACAGAGCCGATTCGCAGCGTTACTTTCTTTACTCTGCCATAACTTCTGGGGCATCAAGAGGCTCGACGGCCCACTTGTGCGTGACGACCCGTTCCGCCCAGAAGGAGAAGAACGGGACCGTGCCGGCCAGCATCACGAGCAGCATCCGGTCGAGCGGCCACTTCGCGCGGCGGCTCAGGTCGAACGTCGCGGCCAGATAGAGCATGTAGAGGAAGCCGTGGAACGGCCCGACGGTGGCCACGACCGTGTCATTTTCGCCGAAGTACTTCAGCGGCATGCCGACCAGGACGAGCACGATGAGGACCACGCCGACGATCCAGGCGATGATCCGGTAGCGGGTGAGGGCTCCCTGCACGATCCACGTCCTTTGGTTCAACTGGTTTTGGTGCGGCGGCCGGGGTAGTCGCCGGGGCGGGCGCCGGGGTGGGCGGCCAGCCAGCTCAGGTAGTCGTTGTACGCCGCCAGCTCGGGGTCGTCGTCGGCGGGTGCCGCGGTGGCCACTGGCACCCGGACCGGGCGGCGCACCGTCACCGGCTGATCGCCCGCCGCGGGCTGCTCCGGCTCCGGGGCGTCCCGCTCGGGGGCGCGCCCCGCGCGGCGCTCCTGCTGGACCTCGCGGAACCACAGGAAGACGACGAACGCGGCGAACACCGGCCACTCGAAGGTGTAACCCCAGCTGAGCGAGTTGCCGCCGGTGGCCCGGCTGAACTGCCACCAGCCCAGGCCCAGGAACGCGGCGACGAGGACCAGCGCAAGGGCGTGGCGCGCGATCCACGCGGGGGTCCACAGCCCTTTCATGCCGCTCAGAGTACCGGCGCGGGTTTGGCGGCGGATCGGTCGGGCAACCGATGCGTGAGGCACCTCCGTGAATCGAGGAGAAACATCATGACCGACGCCCGGCTCGGCCCCGCCGACGAGGAACTCGTCGTCTTCGAAACCGGCATCGACCCCGCGGGCCTGGCGGACGACGACCTGCTGCGCGAGCTGGCGAGCCTGCACCGCACCCGGCTCGACGCGCTGCGGCACGCCCCCGAGGCGGCGCTCGCGACGCACCTGCGGCGCACGGCCGAGCTCGAGGCCGCCTATCTGGCCCGGCACCCCGCCCGTGAGGTCGATCCGTCCCGGCTCACCCAGGACTTCTGAGCGGCCCGCCCCCGCGGCCACGGATGTGGTCTGCGTCACAACACCTACCGGAATCAGGGCACCCCGCCGACGGTTGGGTTGGATGTCGGTTGCGATCAGTGTCCCCGGGCCTCAACCTTCGCCTTCGCGGAATACCGTTCGGCTGGAGCCGCGTTGAGCCTTTCGCCGAGAGGCGACCTGCGCACCGACATCTTCATCTGCGCCGCTCCCGGATTCCGGGAGCGGCGCATTTGTTTCCGCCCGGGGTTCGGGACGCGAATAACGGGTAATTGATCTCGCATGACCCCTGACCCTGTCGATCAGCGCGCCGCCGCCTCGGCGCCGTCCAGCCGTCGAAGCGCAGGCCGCGGCCGCCTCGGCCGGGCCGGACGAGCGCCGGGCGGGCCCGCCGGCGGCACCGGTTTCGATCCCGGAGCCCCGGGCGGGGGAGCGGATCGTCACGCCCGGACAGGCACCCGGTAGTGGACACGACTTTCGTGTTCGCCGATGTACGTGGCAATATCGGGCAAATGTCAGCCCCGCAACGGAGCTCCGGGCGGCTCGTCTCCCGTCGCGTCCCGCCGGCCTCCGGCACCCCGGGAAATCCCGCCATCGTCAGCCAGACCCGGACCGTGGGTCGAGGCCGCGTGCCCCAGCCGAGCAGGTCCGTTCCGGCGGCCGAGATCGTGATCGGCGATTCGGCGGCACCCGCTACGCCCGTCGTCGAGCACGACACCGTCGGCGGCCCGATCGCCCCGGCGCGCCGGGGTGTCGCGCCGGACCCGGGTGCGGTGGTCTCCCGACCCGTCAACGACCGGGGCGTCGCGACGGGTCGAGCCGTCAACGACCGGGGAATCGTCCTGGACCGGGGCGTCGCGAACGACCGGAGCGCCGTCGGCGACCGGGGCGTACCGGCCGTGCGGCCGGGTGACGGCCTGTCCGCCGGTCCGCACCCGGTGGAGCTCGCCGGGCTGCTGCACGAACTGTCCGTCCGGATGCTCGGCGCCGACGACGTGCCGCAGGCCCTGGACCGCCTCGCCGCCCTGGTGGCCGGCGCGGTGCCGGGCGTGCTGCGCTGCTCGGTGGCGCTGATCGGCGAGGGCGGCCCGCCGATGCTGGCGGCCTCCGGCAGCAGGGCCAAGGCCCTGGACGACCGGCAGTACGGCACCGGGCAGGGCCCCGGCCTCGAGGCCGCCCGCAACCGGGTGCTTGTCACCGCGAGCGAGCTGCAATCCGACCCGCGCTGGCCCGAACTCGCCGAGTGCGCCCGCGCCGAGGGGGTGCACGGCGTCGTGTCCTTCCCCCTCGACGTGCAGCGCACCTCGGTCGGTTCGCTGAGCCTCTTCGTCGGGCAGCCGGGCGGCGTCGCCCCCGAGCTGCTGCTGACCACCATGGCGGTGGTCAACCAGGCCGAGGTGCTGCTCGGCGAGCTGCGCAGGCGCGAGGGGCTGAGCGAGGGGGCCACCGTCGACCGGGCGGCCGGCGTGATCATCGCGCAGCGCGGCTGCGGCGTGCAGGAGGCCTACGACGTGCTGCGGGAGACCGCGCAGCGCCTCGGCATGGACCGCCGGGCGGTCGCCGAGCGGCTGATCGCGGCGGCCGCCCGCAACGCGGAGGGCTGAGGGCTACTTACTCACCCGCTGGACGACCTCGAACTCCAGCAGGCTGGCGCCCGAGGCGACGGGCCGGGCGCGCTCGCCGGCGTGTGCCGCCCGGCCCGAGCCGGCGGACCAGGCCTGGAAGGCCTCCTCGGTCTCCCAGCGGGTGTAGACGAAGTACCGGGTCTCGCCGCCGACCGGGCGCAGCAGCTCGAAGCCGAGGAAGCCCTCGGCGTTCTCCACCGCGCCCTGTCGCGCGGCGAACCGCTGCTCCAGCTCCGGGCCGGCGCCCTCGGGGACCTCGATTGCGTTGATCTTCACGACTGCCATACGACACAGGGTACGAGCGCGTGCTGCGCCCGTACCCTGTGGTCGCCGGCCTGTCGTCAATAGGTGGCTTTGATCTCCGCGCCCGGGCCGGCGCCGACCTCGCCGGGCACGCCGTTGCAGGAGGCCGCGGCCTCGGCGTCGTCGGCGCGCTGCTGTTGCGCCGACCGCTGCGAGAGCGGGATCTCCGGCAGGAAGAACACCACGACCAGGCCGATCAGCATGATGGCCAGGGCCATCAGGTAGACGATCTGGAAGCTGTCGGAGAAGCCCTCCTTGAACGGGTGGGACACGACGTCGGACAGCCGGTTGAGGAACGACGTGTCGCTCAGCCCGCCGCCGCCCTGCGCCTGCTGCAGGATCTGCCCCTGTGTCGGGTCGGACGCCAGCGCCTGCTGGAACTCGGGCGTCGACTTCGCCGTCTCGAGCTGAGCGCCGATCTTCCCCGGCAGCACGTTGAAGAGCACCGACAGGAAGATCGCGGTGCCCAGCGTGCCGCCCATCGACCGGAAGAAGGTGACCGTGCTGGTCGCCACGCCGATCTCTCGCGGCGACACCGCGTTCTGCACCGCGGTGATCATCGGCTGCATGTTGCCGCCGAGGCCGAGGCCCATCAGCACCATGACCAGCATGGTGCGCCACAGCGGGGTGTCCGCGCCGACCAGCGCGAACAGGCCCAGCGCGGTCGCCATCAGCACGCTGCCGATGATCGGGAAGATCCGGTAACGGCCGGTCCTGGCGATCAGCTGGCCGGCGGTGATCGAGCCGGCCATGATGCCGGCCACGAACGGGATCATCTCCAGGCCGGCGACGGTCGGCGAGGCGCCCTTCACGATCTGCAGGTACAGCGGGACGGTCATCAGGCCGCCGAACATCGCCATGCCCAGGATGGTGCTCGAGGTGGCGCCCACGGCGATCGTGCGGTTGTTGAACAGCCGCAGCGGCAGCATCGCCTCGTCCTTGTAGGCCCGCTCGGCGAAGACGAACGCCACCAGGCCGATCAAGCCGACCCCGTAGCAGAGGAACGCGCGGCCGGAGTCCCAGCCCCAGGCGCGGCCCTGCTCGGCGACGGTCAGCAGCGGCACCAGGCCGACGATGAGGAAGAGCGCGCCGGGCCAGTCGATGCGGTGCGGGGTGCGGGTGTGCGGCAGGTGCAGCACCCGGGCCACGACGATCATCGCGGCGGCGCCGATCGGCACGTTGAGGTAGAAGACCCAGCGCCAGCCGTCGACGCCGAGGATCGTGTCGGCGCCGGCGAAGAAGCCGCCGAGGATCGGGCCGACGACGCTCGCGGTGCCGAAGACGGCCAGGAAGTAGCCCTGGTATTTGGCGCGCTCGCGGGGCGGCACGATGTCACCGATGATCGCCAGGGCCAGCGACATGAGGCCGCCGGCGCCGATGCCCTGGATCGCGCGGAAGGCGGCCAGCTCGTACATGCTCTGCGAGAGGCCGCAGAGGATCGAGCCGATGAGGAAGATCGCGATCGCGAACAGGAAGAACGGCCGCCGCCCGTAGATGTCGGACAGCTTGCCGTACAGCGGGGTCGAGATCGTCGACGTGATCAGGAATGCCGTCGTCGCCCAGGCCTGCAGATTGAAGCCGTTGAGGTCGTCCGCGATGGTCTTGGTCGCGGTCGCCATGATCGTCTGGTCGAGGGCGGCGAGGAACATGCCCATCATCAGGCCGGTCAGGATCGTCACGATCTGCCGATGGGTGAATTCCACCGACGGCGCACCGGGGCCGGGCGCGCCCGCCGCCGATCCGTCCGCCGCGGGTGCGGTGGTGCCCGAGTTACTCACGCGTTCTCCCGTGCTGATACTGCCGCGTCGCTGCGCAGGAGCGCCTCGACGGAGCTGTTGAATTCTGCGAACAGGTCGGCGAACGCGGTGACGCGCTCGGCCGGCCAGCCGCTCAGCGCGTCGCTGAGCAGCGCGTGCCGCGCCTCGCGGAGCCGCAGGCACGCCGAGAGGCCCGCCTCGGTTACCGCGAGCCGCGACGCCCGGCCGTCGGCCGGGTCGGCCTCACGGCGGGCGAGACCGGCCTTGACCAGTTGCGCCGCCTGCCGGCTGATCGTGGAGGGGTCGGCACCCTTCGCCTCGGCGAGATCGGTGACCCGCATCGGCCCCTGGTGCTGCAGCGGGAAGAGCAGCATGAGCGCGGAGAACTCGGCACCCTGGTCTCCCGCGTTGAGCATGCTCTTGGCCCGCGCACCGAGCCGGGTGAATCGCACAATCTCGTCGGCGAGCCGTCCGGTGATGTCACCGGCGTCCGGTTTCGGATTCACGGCACCTCCCGTCAGATGCGTGCAGCGTACAGCTTGTTGGGTGGTGAACGCATTTGAGGTCACCCGGCCGGGGCGCTCGTTCGCATCTCCCATACGCCGGTCACCAGCGACTCGGTCTCCTCCAGCGCGGCGGGCACGGGCACGACGTACTCCGCCACCCGGACGAACAGCCGTTCCGGGAAGAACCCCCGGCCGGGGTCGCCGACCAGGATCCGGGCGCCCTCGCGGCTCGCCCGGCGCAGCCGTGACGCCATCCGGTCGGCGACGCCTCGGGTGTAGAAGACGTCGCCGGCCAGGATCACCTCCGCGGCCGTCTCCGCCTGCGCGACGTCCGCGATCCGGGTGTCCACCGCCGCGTCGTTCGCCGTCGCGTTCCGGGCCGCCGCCGCGGCCGCGCGCGGATCGACGTCCAGCGCCGTGACCTGTCGCGCGCCGGCCCGGGCCGCCGCGATCGCCGCCACGCCCGAGCCGGTGGCGACGTCGAGCACCGTCCGGCCGCGCACGATCTCGGGGTTGTCCAGGATGTAGCGGGCCAGCGCCTGGCCGCCCGCCCAGACGAACAGCCAGAACGGCGGCGGCACGTCACTGCTGAACGCGCCGCCGTTGTCGTCGAACAACCCCACCCGGCCGTCGGCCAGGTGCAGCGAGATCTCCGGAGCCAGCGGTACGGGCAGCAGCGTCGTGTGCACGCGGCGATTCTTCGCCGTTTCCGCCCCGGGCGCCCGCTATTTGATCCGCGTCACGTCAGCCGGCCGCGGCGGCCAGCTCCGCGGCCCGGCGCAGCAGGCCCGTGACCGAGCCGGGCCGGTGTGCCTCCCCGGCCGCCGCCAGGACCGCCGCCACCGCGCCGTCCACCGCGCTGTCCGCGCCGTCGTACCGCAGCAGCTCCAGGAACAGCGCGCGGGTCTCCGCCGACGGCTCGACGCCCAGCAGATCGGCGAGCCGCCGCCGGCAGAGGTCGTACGCCCGCAGCGCCGCCAGCCGGTCGCCGAGCGCGCGGTGCGCGGCGATCGTGATCACCCAGCCGCGCTCCGCGACCGGGTCGATACCCACCGCCCGCTCCGCGAGGTCCAGCGCCTTGCGCGCCTCCCCGGCCGCCAGGGCGAGGCCGCCCGCGTCGAGCAGCGTCGTCACGAGCCGGGCCCGGTACACCTCGCGGGCCTCGGCGGCCCACTCCGGGTGCTCGACGTCCTCCAGCAGCGGGCGCCCGGCCAGGTGTGCGGCGGCGGTCAGCGGCCGCAGCGCGCGCTCCGCCGGTCGCCCCTCGGCCGCCGCCACCAGCTCGTCGAAGCGGGCCACGTCAACCCGTACCCGCTCGGCCACCAGGGAGTAGCCGCCGTCGCGGCTGGTGATCGCGGAGTCACGGGTGTCGCCCGCCGGGTCGAGCCGATGGCGCAGAAGGGATACGTAACCCTCCACCGTGGTCTGGTGGCCGGCCGGCGGGCGGCCGGACCAGAGCAGCTCCGACAGCTCTTCTCCGTGCAGGTCTCCGCGCAACGCGAGCAGCGCCAGGATCTGCCGGGGCTTGTCGCCGCCGAAGTCGTGCCCCGTCAGGCGTACGCCGCGGGTGCGGACCTCGAGTCGGCCGAAGAGCTGGATTTCGTACATGGTGTAAGACCCTGTCCGGGTGACGGGCGCCCGACAAGCGTCCGCCGCGTCGATCCGCACCCCGAAAGCGAGGGGGCCGGTCCACCGAAGATACGAGTTATGACGACCGCTTGGACTCATCCGGACGGCGCGCGTACCGCCCGATCGGTTTGGCTCGTGTGTGCTGTCCGACTGTTGGTACGCCTTGGCTTCGTGCGAGAGACACATAGACTTCCAGCGCTGGCGGATCAGGAGGCGCGAATGGTGGGCGAGGCGATCACGGTGCTCGTGGTTGATGGGCATCAGACGTTCGCCGAGCTGCTCGGCGTGGCGCTGGCCGGGCAGCCGGAGCTGCGTTACATCGGTCATGCGCGTACCGGGGAGCAGGCCATCCGGCTGGTGCAGGAGTTGCGGCCCAACGTGGTGCTGCTCGATCCGGACCTTCCGGACGCGGACGGTATCGCGATCGCGGAGCTGCTGCGGCACCGGCAGCCGGACACCCGGTTCGTGATTCTGACCGCGAACAACGAGTCCGCCCTGGTCGGGCGGGCGACGGCGGCCGGGGCGTCGGGCTTCCTTTCGAAGAACGGCCCGCTCGGAGACGTGCTGAACGCGGTGCACACCGCGCACGGCGGCGGCATGACGGTCTCCACCGACATCCTGGCGCGGCTGCTGCGCAGCACCGCGCCGGTCATCGGGCCGCGGGCCGGCGGGCTGACCGCGCGGGAGCGCGAGGTGCTGATTCTGATGGGCTCCGGGCTCGACCCGCGGGCCATCGCCCGGCGGCTCGGCATCAGCGTCCACACCTGCCGCGGCTATGTGAAGGCCGTGCTGGGCAAACTCGGCGCGCACAGCCAGCTGGAGGCGGTCGCGGTCGCCACCCGGCGTGGTCTACTCAGCCCGCACCATAATAACGGAGAGTAATTCACGATCGTACTCATCCGATATGGCGTGGCATCCGTATCTCTCGCTGGAGCGCCCCCTGAAGTCGTCGGCGCCGGCGCGAGTTGGAGGCCATCGCGTGGAGCTATCACACGCCGATTCGTCCGATGTGTCCGCCGCCGCGGCGGGCCTTCTGTCGACCTCGGGTGCCGACTGGGCCAACCGCGACAACGAAACACGCAACCGCCGCCCCGCGGGGGACCCGGCACCCTTCCGGCGGCCCCCCGCCGCGAACTCGTTCCGTGACGATGCTGATGAGGAAGACATGGCCGACTCCCAGAGCTGGAGTGCCTTCGGTTCGCCCGCAACACCCTCGTCCACGGACGCGAGCGACACCGCCGGGGATCCGCCGGCGCCCGCCTACGGTCCGGCGCCGCCGGCCGGACCCGGCCGCGCGTCGTTCGGCTTCTCGGCCGGCCCGATCAGCGGCAACCACAACGGCAGGACCGCGCCGGCACCGGGTGCGCAGTTCCCGCCGGCCGTCCAGCAGCCGGCGCCCTGGTCGCCGGAGCCGCGTCTGCCGGACCCGCGGGTGACGGACTCACGTATGCCGGACCCGCGGCTGACGGACTCACGCGTGCCGGACCCGCGGCTGACCGATCCGCGTATGCCGGACCCGCGGGTGACCGACTCGCGCATGCCGGACCCGCGGCTGACCGATCCGCGAATGGCAGATCCGCGTATGCCGGAGTCGCGGTCGTCCGCGTCGCTCCCGATCCGCTCCGTTACCGGGGAATCGCCGTCGGTCAAGCCCCGCCAGGCGCGGACGCAGCGCGTGGTGGCCGATGACGAGGGCATCGGCGACTTCATCGGCGGGCCGGGCCGCCAGATCCGCCCGCACCGCGCCGCCCGCCACCCGCACGCGACCGGCGAGCACTCCATTCTGGAGGGCCCACCGCCCCGGGGCCGGGGCGTGTTCGTCGCCGGCCTCGCGCTGGGCCTCGCCGTCCTGCTCGGCGGCACGGTCGCCGGCGTCTCGTACTTCTCCGGCCCGGACAAGAGCCTCACGTCGGTGCTCGAACTCGGCGCGGGCGACGCCGGGGACCGGACGGTCACCGCGCCCGTCGACGGCCGCACGGTGGCGTCCTTCGAACTGGCCACCGCGGTGAGCAAGCTGACCCTGCGCAGCGAGGACCTCGGCAAGGACCTCTACCGGATCTCGACGGCCGAGGACGCCGGGGTGCTGCCGAAGGCCGCGATCGAGCGGGACCGGGTGCAGCTGAAGCTGGTTCCGGGTGGAAACGGCGGCTCCGGCGAGGTGGAGGTCGTGCTCTCCACGAAGGTGCGATGGAACCTGCGCTTCTCCGGCGCCGCCGACGAGCAGCGCATCAACTTCGCCAAGGGCGCGATCGGCGGGCTCGACCTGATCGGCGGCTCCCGGTACACCGAGATCGTCCTGCCGGAGCCGGACGGCACCGTGGCCCTGAAGATCACCGGCGAGGTCGACGAGCTCATGCTGGCCTCTCCCAAGGGCAACCCGGTCCGGGTGAGCATGCGGGGCGGCGCGAAGACGGTCGCGGCGGGCGCGCGGACGCTGCGCGACGTCGAGCCGGGCTCGACGCTGACCCCGAAGGGCTGGGCGACCAGCGACCGCTACGACGTCACGGCGGAGGCCCGGGTCACGCTCCTGTCGGTCGAAACCGTCAAGTAGCGCGACCCGAACCGTTCCCGGTTGGTCAGCGGGGCCCGCCGGTCAGGACAGGACGCGGAGCCGCACCGTCTGGCTCATGCCGCGCAGCTTGTCGAGCACGTCGGCGCTGTAGCTGCCGCTGACGTCCGTGATCAGGTAGCCGTATTCGCCGCGGGTGCTCAGCAGCTGGCCCTCGACGTTGACGCTGTGCTCGGCCAGGATGCTGTTCACCTGTGCCAGGACGCCCGGCATGTTGAGGTGCACGTGGATGATCCGGCTCATGCCGGTGCCGGCCGGCAGGGCGATGCTGGGCAGGTTCACGCTCAGCGTCGTGTTGCCCTCCCGCACGAAGAGCGCCAGCTTGTTGGCCACGAAGTCGCCGATGTCCGACTGGGCCTCCTCGGTGGACCCGCCGATGTGCGGGGTGAGGATGACGTTCGGAAGGCCACGCAGCTCGGAGACGAACTCGTCGCCGCGGCCCTTCGGCTCGGTCGGGAAGACGTCGACGGCCGCGCCGACGAGATGCCCGCTGGCCAGCGACTCGCGCAGGGCGACGTGGTCCACCACTATGCCGCGCGACAGGTTGAGGAAGATCGCGCCCGGGCGCATCCTGGCGAACTGCTCGGCGCCGAAGAAGCCGGCGTTGCCGGGCCGCCCGTCGACGTGCAGCGTCACCACGTCCGAGGCCGCGAGCAGCTCGTCCAGGCTGGCGCAGCGGTGTGCGTTGCCCAGGGCCAGCTTGTCGGCGGTGTCGTAGAAGGACACGTGCATGCCCAGGTTCTCGGCGAGCACCGACAGTTGGGTGCCGATGTTGCCGTAACCGACGATGCCGAGCCGGCGGCCGCGCACCTCGTGGCTGCCGCTGGCGGCCTTGTCCCAGACGCCCTCGTGCATGAGGCTGTTCTTCTCGGTCAGCCGGCGGGTCATCGCGATGATCTCGGCGAGGGCGAGCTCGACCACCGAGCGGGTGTTGGAGAAGGGCGCGTTGAAGACCGCGATGCCCGCCTGCGACGCGGCGGCGAGGTCGATCTGATCGGTGCCGATGCAGAACGCGCCGATCGCGACGAGGCTGTCCGCGGCCTCGAGGGCCTTCGCGGTGACCTGCGTCTTGGACCGCACGCCGAGCAGATGCACACCCTTGATGCGCTCGATCAGCTCGACCTCGTCGAGGGCGTTGCGGACGGACTCGACCTGGTAACCCGCTGCCTCGAGCCGGGACACCGCGTCCGGGTGAATGCTTTCGAGCAGCAGGACTCGCACCTTGGCTTGGTCGGTCATCACTTTCCGTTCATGTCGGGATAGACCATCCGGGCCGCCACACCGAAGCCCAGTTCACAGGCGCCCCAGCCTAATGCCCTCGATTGCCCCGTTCCCGGGGGTGTGCTGGAGCTCCCATCTGGCGGTCAACCCGTCACCGCTCGTCCGCGGAGGGCGCGTCGGGCCGCGCGCCGGCGACGGCGGACATGAAATCGGCGATCAACTCGAGTTGCGCGTCGTCGTAGCGCTGGAGCAGGTCGACCATGTGCCGGGCCTGGCCGGCGTACTGCGGGTCGACCTGGGCCGCGATGTGGGCGGCGTTGAGGGACACGATCACCTTGCGGCGGTCGTGCGGGTCCCGCTCGCGGCGGACGTAACCCGCGCCCTCCAGCCGGTCGAGCACCCCGGTGACCGTGCCCGTCTTCAGGCCGGTCAGCTCCGCGAGGCGGCCGGGGGTCAGCGGGCCGTGCACGTCCAGCAGCGTCATGAACTGGGCGTCGCTCGGGCCGAGCCGGAGCCGCTCGGCGACCTGATGGCTGAAGAGGACCGCCGCCGCGATCATCCGCCGGGTCGACTCGACGATGTCCCGTTCCCGCTCGGCCCGGAAACCTCTCGTGGACACAAGTATCTCGCATTCGCTAGTATCTCGGCTAAACGAGATAATCGCCGTTACGAGAGATTTTCCCACGGCGAGCGGGGAGTGGAGAGCAGTGGGCATGACGCGGGTAGGGACGGCGGTCATCGTCGGTGGCGGGGTAGCGGGGCCGGTCGCGGCGATCGCGCTGCGGCGGGCCGGCATCGAGGCGACCGTGTACGAGGCGTACGACACGCAGGCCGACGGCATCGGCGGCGAGCTCATGCTCGCCCCCAACGGCATGGCGGCCCTCGCGGCCATCGGCATCGCGGACGAGGTCGGTGCGGCCGGCGTGCCGACGCCCCGGATGGTGATGGAGACCGGCTCGGGCCGGCGTCTCGGGCAGTTCGAGGACCTGCCCGGGCTGCCGGCCAGCAGGACGTTCGCCCGGGCCCGGCTCTATCGCGCGCTGATCGACGCGGCCGTCGCGTCCGGCGTCCGGATCGAGTACGGCAAGCGGCTGACCGGCCTCACCGACGGCCCGGGGCCGGTCGTGGCGAGCTTCGGCGACGGCAGCACGGCCGAGGGCGACGTGCTGATCGGCGCCGACGGCATCCGGTCCACCGTCCGGGGGCTGCTCGACCCGGCGGCGCCGCGGCCGCGCTACTGCGGGCTGATCGGTCTCGGCGGCTGGGTGCGTGACTCGGGCCTGCCGTCCACCGGCGGCGCGATGCACCTGGCATTCGGAAAGCGGGCCTTCTTCGGCTACCGGGTCGGCGACGACGGCCGGGCGGGCTGGTTCGCCAACGTGCACTCCGCCGAGATGATGACGGCCGCGCAGGCGCGGGAGGTCCCGGAGGCCGAGTGGCTGCGGCGGCTGCGTGAGCTGTTCGCGGGCGACTCGCTGCCGGCGCTGCGGATGCTCGACCGGGTCGCGCCCGGCGAGCTGATCAATGTGGGCGGCCTGCAGGACATGCCGCCGGTACGCACCTGGCACCGCGGCCGGGTGGTGCTCGTCGGCGATGCCGCGCACGCGACGACGCCGAGCTCGGGCCAGGGCGCGTCGCTGTCGATCGAGAGCGCCGTCGAGCTGGCGCGCTGCCTGCGCGATCTGCCGGTGCCCCGGGCCTTCGACGCCTACGAGAGCCTGCGCCGGGCCCGGGTGGAGAAGGTCATCGCGAGGACCGCCCGGATCAACAACGACAAGGCGCCCGGCCCGATCGGCCGGGTGCTGCGGGACCTGCTGTTCCCGATCGCGATGCGCCGGTTCTACAACCCGGAACGGATGATGGGCTGGATGCATCGCCACACGATCGACTGGGACGCGCGGGTCGCCGGCGAGGCGCCTGTCGCCTACGGCCAGGGCTGAGCGGCCGGGAGGGCGACCGTCACGACGAGGCCGCCCTCGTCGCGGGGCACGGCGTGCACCTCGCCGCCGTGCGCCCGGGCCACCGCCCGCACGATCGACAGGCCCAGCCCGACGCCCGGACCGGCCAGCCGGTCGTTGCCGAGCCGGCGGAACGGCTCGAAGAGCGTCTCGACCTCGTAGCGGGGCACGATCGGCCCGGTGTTGCTGACCTCCAGCGTCGCCAGGCCGTTCCTGGCGTACGTGACGACCCGCACCCAGCCGCCGTCCGGCAGGTTGTGCCGCACGCCGTTCTCGACCAGGTTCTGCACCAGCCGCTCCAGCAGGACCGGATCGCCGACCGTGGCGGCCTCGCCCAGCTCGGCCTTGATGTCGTCCGTGCTCACGTGCGAGGCGATGTCCGCGAGATCGACGTAGGAGCGCTCGGTCAGCTCCCGCTCCGAGCGGGCCAGCATGAGCAGCCCGTCGATCAGCCGGCCGTGCCGGTCGTTGATCGCCAGCAGGGTCGTGCCGAGCTGCCGCACCTCCGCCGACGCCGACTCCTGCTGCAGCGCGACCTCCAGCAGGGTCCGGTTCAGCGTCAGCGGGGTGCGCAGCTCATGGGAGGCGTTCGCGATGAACCGCCGCTGCCCGTCGAACGAGCGGTCCAGCCGGGTCAGCATGAGGTCGAACGTGTCGGCCAGCTGCTTGATCTCGTCGTCCGGGCCGGTCAGCGCGATCCGCTCGTGCAGGCCGCGGTCGGCCGCCGGCGCCTCGGCGATCCGCCGCGCGGTCTCGGTGATCTGGTGCAGCGGCTGCAGCATCCGCCCGGCCACCAGCCAGCCCAGCGCGATCGCGACGGCACCCACCACCAGCAGGGCGATCCCGCCCTGAGTGAGCAGCGCGGACAGCGCATCCTCGCGGGTGTCCCGGACGACCTGCTGGAAGAAGACCTCCGGCGCCGGCTGCGGCCCGGCCACCCCGGAGTCCAGGGTGATGCCGGTCGCACCCCGCACCACGGCCTTGCCGGGCACCTGCTGCGACACCAGGACATAGGTGACGCCGAGCATCACCATTCCGAAAGCCAGGAAGAGCCCGCCGTAAACCAGCGTCAGGCGGCCCCGCACGGTCAGCCTCATCCGATCCGATACCCCACTCCGGGCTCCGTGAGCAGCACCGGCGGGTTGCCGAGCTTGCGGCGCAACTTCAAAATCGTCATCCGTACGGCGTGGGTGAACGGATCCGCGTTCTCGTCCCACGCCTTCTCGAGCAGCTGTTCCGCCGACACCGCGGTGCCGTCGGCCCGGAGCAACTCGGCCAGCACCGCGAACTCCTTGCGGGACAACGGCACGTACCGGCCGTCCCGGAAGACCTCACGACGATGCGGGTCCAGGCTGATCCCGGCGCGGCGCAGCACCGGCGGCGCGGCCGGCCGCGACCGGCGGCCGAGCGCGGCGACCCGGGCCGACAGCTCCCGGAACGCGAACGGCTTGGGCAGGTAGTCGTCCGCGCCGAGCGCCAGCCCCTCGACCCGCTCGTCGATCTCGGCCGCCGCCGTCAGCATCAGGATCCGCGGCGTCGCGTCCCGCGCGGCCAGTTGCCGGCACACCTCGTCGCCGTGCACGAGCGGCAGGTCCCGATCGAGGATCAGCACGTCGTAGTCGTTGACCTGCGCGCGTTCGAGCGCCGCCGCGCCGTCGTAGACGACGTCCACCGCGTGGGCGTCGTGCCGTAAACCCTCCGCGACGGCATCGGCCAGCAGCGGCTCGTCCTCGACCACCAGGATGCGCATGCCTCCATGGTGACCCACGGTCACGTCACGTGGGCGTCATCGTTTTGCGTGACGGCCGGGAAACCCGCCCCGGACTTCAATGCAACCCGTGGCGGCCGCCCGGCCGCCGACGAGGGAGAAGACCATGCGGACCAGGAGGATTCTCGCGCTCGGCCTGCTGCTCACTGCGGCGGCCGCCGGCTGCGGAGGACCGGCCGCCGGCGATCAGGTGGCCTCGGCGGGCGGGACGCCGACGGCCGCGGCCGCCGCGGCCGCCTCGGCCGCCGCGGCCGACACGCGGGACGAGGACGCGCCGCTGAAGTTCTCGCAGTGCATGCGGGAGCACGGCATGTCGTGGTTCCCCGACCCGAAGCCCGGCGGGGGACTACAGATCAAGATCCCCAAGGGCCTCGCCAAGGAGAAGGTCGATGCGGCGATGGAGGCCTGCAAGAAGTGGGCGCCGGACGGCGGCGACCACGGCCCGGCGGACCCGGAGATGCTCGAACAGGCCCGGCAGATGGCGAAGTGCATGCGCGAGAACGGCGTCAAGAACTTCCCCGACCCGAGGCCCGACGGCAACATCCGGATCGATGGCAACAAGGTCGGCATGGGTCCCGGCGACCCCACGTTCGACAAGGCCGACGAGGCCTGCTCCAAGTATCGCCCGACCGGCCCGGGCCCCAGCGGGACCAAGCGCGACACCTCCGGCCGCGAAACGGCGCAGGGATGAACCGCAGGCTGGGATTCGCCGCCGCCGCGGTCGTGCTGACCGCGGGCGCCGCGGCCGCCGTCGTGGCCGGGCTGCCGGACGCGCAATCCGAGGCCGAGGCGTCGGTGCCCCCGCGGACGGCGGCGGTCCAGAAGGAGACGCTCGTCGACACCCAGGACGCCGACGGCACCCTGGGGTACGGGGACACGACCGCGCACGCCTGCCGGCTGTCGGGGACGGTGACCTGGCTCGCCGCGGCCGAGTCGACCGTGCGGCGCGGCAAGCCGCTCTACCGCGTCGACGACGACCCGGTGGTGCTGCTCTACGGCGCCCTGCCCGCGTACCGGACCCTGTCCCCGGGGGACACCGGGCGGGACGTCAAGGAGTTCGAGAAGAACCTGTGGGCGCTGGGGTACCGCGGCTTCACCGTCGACCGGACGTACTCGTCGGCGACGGCCTCCGCCGTACGGGACTGGCAGGACGACCTCGGGCTGCAGGAGACCGGCACGGTCGACCCGGCACGGATCGTCTACGCGCCCGGCGCGGTCCGGGTCGCCGCACACTCGGCGGCGCCGGGCGCCGCGGTCCAGCCCGGCACCGCGATTCTCGACACCACCGGCACCGGCCGGGTCGCCACCGTCGACCTGGACATCGCCGACCAGCGGCTGGCCCGCAGGGGCGCGACCGTACGGGTGACCCTGCCGGACGGCACCGAGGTCCCCGCCCGGATCACGGCGGTCGAGACGGTGGTGACGCCCGCCGAGGGGCAGGAGGAGGCGAGCACCAGCCTGTCGGTCACCATCGGCTTCGCGAAGGCGCCGAAGGGGCTGGACCAGGCCGCGGTCAGCGTCGCGTTCACCGCGTCCAAGCGCGAGGACGTGCTGACGGTTCCGGTCGAGGCGCTGCTCGCGCTCGCCGAGGGCGGATACGGCCTGCAGGTCGTCGAGGCGGGCACCACCCGCTTCGTCGCGGTGGAGACCGGCCTGTTCGCCGACGGCCGGGTCGAGGTCTCCGGCGGCGGCATCACCGCCGGCACGATGGTGGGGATGCCGGAATGACCCAGCTCATCGAGCTCTCCGGCGCGACGAAGTCCTACCCGGGCGGGGTGACCGCGCTCGACTGCGTCGACCTCGGCGTCGAGTACGGCGAACTCGCCGCGGTCGTCGGCCCGTCCGGCTCGGGCAAGTCGACGATGCTGCACCTGATCGGCACGCTCGACCGTCCGTCGGCGGGCACGGTGCGCATCGACGGACACGACGTGGCCGCCCTGTCGGACCGGCAGCTCTCCGCGCTGCGGGCCCGCCGGATCGGCTTCGTCTTCCAGCAGTTCCACCTGGCACCCGGGCGCACCGCCGTCGCGAACGTGGCCGACGGACTGCTGTATGCGGGCGTACCCAGAAAGGAGCGTGAGCGGCGCGCGGAGGCCGCGCTGCACCGGGTCGGCCTCGGCGCGCGGCTCGGGCACCGGCCGCATCAGCTGTCGGGCGGCGAACGGCAACGGGTGGCGATCGCGCGGGCGGTGGCGGGGGATCCGGCGCTGCTGCTGGCGGACGAGCCGACCGGAAACCTGGACTCGGTGGCCGGAACGGGGGTGGTCGAGCTGCTGCGGGAACTCCACGCGGGCGGCACGACCGTGCTGGTCATCACGCATGACCGGGAACTGGCCGACGAGATGCCCCGGCAGATCTCGCTGCTCGACGGGCGGGTGATCCAGTCATGACCCTGTCACCCGCCCGGCTGCGCGCCTCGGACCTGGCCCGGGTCGGCCTGTCCGGGCTGCGGGCCCGCCCGCTGCGGGCGGTGCTCTCCGCGCTGGGCATCGCGATCGGCATCGCGGCGATGACCGCGGTCGTCGGAATCTCCTCCTCCAGCCGTGCCGACCTGGACCGCGTGCTGGAGGCGCTGGGCACGAACCTGCTGACCGTCGGGCCGGGCAACACGATGTTCGGCGAGGCCGCGACCCTGCCCGACGAATCGGTGTCGATGATCGCCCGGATCGGCCCGGTCTACGCGGTCGCGGCGGTCGGTGCGGTCGCCGACACGGGCGTGTACCGCACCGACCGGATCCCGGCGGCGCAGACCGGCGGCATCTCGGTGGCGGCGGCCCAGCCGGGCCTGCTGTCGACCGTCGGCGCCTCGATGGCGGCGGGAAGCTGGCTGAACGCGGCGACCGCGAAGTACCCGGCGGTGGTGCTGGGCGCCACGGCGGCGCGGCGGCTCGGCTCGGTGCCGTCGGTCTACCTGGGCGGGCGCTGGTTCACCGTCGTCGGGGTGCTGAACCCGGTGCCGCTGGCGCCGGAGCTCGACTCGGCCGCGCTGGTCGGCTGGCCGGCGGCGGCGTCCTATCTGGACTTCGATGGGCATCCGACGACCGTCTACACGCGATCCACGGACGCTCAGGTCGACGCGGTGCGCGGGGTCCTGGCGGCGACGGCGAATCCGTCGAACCCCAACGAGGTCAAGGTTTCCCGGCCGTCGGACGCGCTGGAGGCGCGGCGGGCGACCGACCGGACCTTCACCCAGCTGCTGCTGGGGCTGGGCGCGGTGGCGCTGCTGGTCGGCGGGATCGGGGTGGCGAACACCATGGTGATCTCCGTGCTGGAGCGGCGGGCCGAGATCGGGCTGCGCCGGTCGCTGGGCGCGACGCGGGGGCAGATCCGGGTGCAGTTCGTGGCGGAGTCGATGCTGCTGTCGCTGGCCGGCGGCGCCGCCGGGGTGCTGATCGGGTTCGTGGTGACGGCGTTCTACGCGTCGACGCAGACCTGGCCGACCGTGGTGCCGCTGTGGGCGCTGTGCGGCGGGGTCGGCGCGACCGTGGTGATCGGCGCGGTCGCCGGGTGGTATCCGGCCGTCCGCGCGGCGCGCCTGGCACCGACGGAGGCGCTCGCCTCCGCATGACGGTGGGAACGGACTCGGGCGTGCGGCATGCGCCCGAGTCCGGCTTTCACGTCTCGACCGGTCGTCCGATGTGGACAATTCTGATCATCGTCGTCGATGCGATGACGCTCGGAACGGGGGAGCCGGAGCCGCGGGCCAACCCGGAGCCGCGGCAAAGAGGGTGAGCGGGCAGCCGCCCGGCCGTTGGGGACTCCGGCCGGGTGGGTGCCGTACGGAATGCTGGGTTTGATCTTCGGGGTGCGGCCGTCTCGGTGACGCGGTCCGGGCCGAATTCTCAGATGTTCGGGTCCGGTGCCGATCGCAGACAACGTGCTCAGACTCCCCGCAACCGTTCTGCTCTCCAGCACGATGCTGGCCGCCGTGGTCCTGGCTCCGGCCACGCCCGCACTCGCCGCCGGGCCGGCAACCGCGGCCCCGCTGCTGTGGGCGCTTCCCGGAACCGACAAGGTGACCGACGTCCTCGCCGTCGGACCGGAGGTGTGGATCTCCGCGGGCAACGCCATCGTCATCGCCTCGCCCACCACCGGGCAGGTCAGGAAGACGGTCACCGGGGTCTTCGGCGCCAAGGGCCTCACGCTGAGCCCGGACGCCGCGAGCGTGTACGTCTCCTCGTCGACGGCGGCGAAGATCATGCAGGTGTCCACGGCCGGGGACATCATTCACGCCTGGGACTCGCAGGGTTGCCCGGGCAAGTCCGCGGTGGCCGGCGGTGCCCTCTACTACGCGTACGACTGCGCCGGCAGCACCGGCGTCGGGCGGCTCGACCTTGCGACCGGCGCCGACCGCAGCGTCCTGACGGACCCGTTCGCGCAGTCGCTCACCGGCACCGGAACCACGCTGGTGACCTACGACAGCACCAGCAGCCCCTCGCCGATGACCTCCTACGCGATCGGCACCGACGGCTCGCTGACCAGGAACGGCAGCGTGCGCCCCGCCCAGGTGCTCGGCGCCGAGATCTCCCCGGACGGCAACCACGTGCTGATCACGGACTACGGAAACGGGTACGGCGTGGCCCGCTACAACGCCACCACCCTCGCGCCGGAGGGCACCTTCTCGACCGGGGCGTACCCCGAGGCGGTCGCCTGGTCGCCGGACGGCACCCGGTTCGCCGGGCTGCTGGACGCCTACTACGACACCTCGCCGGTGCACGTCTTCTCCGCCCAGGACGGCACCGAGCTCACCAGGTCGCTCGCCGCCGGCCACACGTCGTACGGCAGCCGGGCCCAAGAGGCCGCGTGGTCCGCCGACGGCAGGTACATCTACTCGCTGAGCCAGGAGACCGCGCAGGCGTACCTGGTGGTCACCCCCGCCGCCGGGCAGGTGCAGCGGCCCGTCACCGTCACCGTCGCGCAGCCCACCGCGTACGGGAAGACCGTGACCGTGACCGTGCGCGCCGCGAACCGGCCGAACACCGCGGTGCGGCTGGTCGTCACCATGGCCGGCAAGCAGACCGTCAGGACGGTGCGGACGAACACCTCCGGCGTGGCCACCCTGGCCCTGCACGGCCTCGGCAGCGGCACCGCGTCCGCGACCGCGCCCGCCAACCTGGCCTACCTCGCCGCGTCCGCGTCCGCGCGCGTCACCACGCCCTCCGGGGTGGCCGGACGCCTCACCGGCTTCTCCAGGACGAGCAAGGGCGTGGCGCACTACCGCTCGGCCGCCGCGGTGCACGCCGACATCCAGATCCTGCCCAAGCGGCGCGGCAAGGTGGTCATCAGCCTGCAGCACCGCAGCGGCACGACCTGGAAGCTCGACCAGACCAAGACCTTCGACACCGCCGCCGACGGGACGACGTGGGTCGGGCTGAGCAAGGGCGGCAAGAAGGTGCTCTTCCGGTTCGTGGCCGGCACGGCCGGCGACGCGTTCGCCGGCGCCTCCCCGAAGGTGTACTCGCAGCCGTTCGTCCTGGACTGAGTGGCTGGATCTTCAGCCGGCGGGTGGATGTATTTGATTCTGAGCCGGGCCGACGTGTTGATCAACTAGCCTTCCCGCAGGGCATTTGGCCGTCCTGCGCGAGGAGAAACATGTTCAGTGCCGAACAGCGTGACCTGATTCGGGTTGCTCGCACGCTGGAGTCATTCAGGGCGGCGGACGGCTCGCGATGCGCCGTGGCGCCCGACCCGGAGTTGAATGAGCGGATCAAGGACGCCTTTCGCCGGATGCTCGACTCGGCCGACGCCTCGATCGCGGACCGGGTCCGGCTCGCCGTCGAGCCCCACCGCCCAGGTTTCAACGACGGCACCATCATGCCGCCGGAGGCGTTCCCGGCAGGAACGTCGACCGCGACGATCGCCCGGGCCGCGAGCGACCGGGCGCCGCTTCGCGGCACGGTGCGCGTCGTCGTCGTGCTCGTCGAATTCCCGGACCGGCCCCTGTCGCCGGATGCGACCGTCGAACACTTCCGGGAGCTGTTCTTCTCGACCGGCAGAAAGATCCCCACCGGGAGCGTGCGCGAGTACTACAGCGAGGTCACCCACGATCTCGTCACCATCGACGGCGAAGTGGTAGGCCCGTACACCTTGCCGCAGAACCTCAGCACCTACGCCCACAACTCCTCCGGGGTAGGAGATGAAACGCCCAACGCCCGGACGATGGCGCGCGACGCCCTGCTCGCGGCCGACGCCGACGTCGACTTCGATCCGTACGACAACGACGGCAACGGCTACGTCGATGCGTTCATCGTCGTCCATGCCGGTCCCGGGGCGGAGAGCACGGGCCAGAACGGTGACATCTGGTCGCACAAGTGGACTCTCGATGGCGGTGTCAAAAGCGTCGACCGGACGAAGGTGTACGGCTACCTGACCATTCCGGAGGACGCGCGCATCGGGGTGTGCGCCCACGAACTCGGGCACCTCCTCTTCGGCTGGCCCGATCTGTATGACACCGACCAGAGCTCGGAGGGCATCGGCAACTGGTGCCTGATGGCAGCTGGCAGCTGGAACGGGAGGGGAGACACGCCGGCCCACCCGAACGGTTTCCTGAAGGTCGACCAGGGCTGGGCGAACCGGACGGACCAAACCGCCAATGGAACGGTGGTTCTTCCGGACGTCAAGGCCAACCACGAGGTCCTGAGGTTATGGCACGACGGCGTCGCGAACACGGAGTACTTCCTGCTCGAAAACCGGCAAAGGACCGGCTTTGACGCCGCTTTGCCCGGCGACGGCCTGCTGATCTGGCACATCGACGAGACCGTCGACAACAACCGCGACGAAAACCACTACCGGGTCGCGCTGATGCAGGCCGACGGCATGCGCAACCTCGAACACAACGCAAACCGCGGCGACGCCGGCGACCCGTTCCCCGGCAGCAACAACAACCTGTCATTCACCGCGAGCACCAACCCGGCGTCGACGAGCTACGCCGGGGTCGATGTCGGTGTGGCGGTGACCGAGATCGGCGCATCCTCGGCGACGGTGACCGCCAACATCCGGGTCCGCTGAAGGCCGACGCACAGGAAGCTGGATGCGATCATCTGCTCATGGTCATGGAGCCGGTGCCCGCCTACGACGACTTGATCTGGCTGTTCGAGGACGAGCCGATCCACCGGTATGTCGAGGACGAGAAGGCGACCGGCAACGAGTACGGCTGGCGGGAGCTGTGGCCGTACACGTCGGTGACGTTTCGGACCACCCGGGCCGGCCACGACATCGCGATGGACATCGAGCCCGGAAACGAGGTTGTCCGGCTGCGGCTACGCGCCGAGGGCGACGGCGCTGAGCTGCTCGATCTGAACATCGTCGGCGTGCGGACAGTCGGGGCGGTCCGGGAGGGGAACGGCCGCGAGCTGCTCCGCGTCGACTTCCCGGACGGCGCTCCCGCGGCAACGCTGTGGCTACGAGTGAAGCCGGACGTGGCGGTCCTCTGGTCATACGACGCACGGTCAGCCTGACGCGCTCAACCTCGCTGTCAACCTGGAACCTCGCAGGTTACGGCCCGGAAATCCCTCGCATAGAAACATGGTGCTGGTCGCAGGAGGTGGCCAGAGATCCAGCCCACCAACGGGGGAACAGAGGACACGAACCATGCGATTGATTCCCACCGCGACGGCGGTCCGCACGCGCCGCAGGCAAGGCACCATCGCGCTTGCCGCCACGATGATGCTCGCCATCGCCGGCCTGGCCGGCTCCACCGCAACCGCGGCCGCCGCCTCGACGAAGGCCAAGGCGCCGGCGACCACTTACACCGCGGCACAGAAGAAGGCGCTGCAGGCCGAGGTCACCAAGCACCTCAACGACTACGGCCGCGGAACCCAGGTCGGCATCAACGAGATCTCCTGGGACGGCGGACGCACCATCCTCACCCTGCCGCTGCCGGGCGAGACGAAGGCGCGCGCCGTGGGCGAGCCGGTGGCCGCGCTGGCGGCGGCAAACTGCGCCTTCGCGTACGCGTGCCTGTGGTCGGACACCAACTTCACCGGTTCCCGGCTCTCACGCACGGACTGCGAGGAGATTGTGCTGGCCGCCCCGTACAAGACCAGCACGGCGTCGATCCACAACAACCAGACATCCGGTACGCAGACGATGGTGCTGAACTCGGCGCACGACATCCTGAACTCGACGCTGGCGCCGAGCCGGGTCAACGACACCGGCGTCGCGTCCCGCGGCCTCGCTCGGTACTGGAAGGTCTGCTAGTCCTCAAAGGCGAGCGAGGGGGCATCGCATCGCCGCTTGTTCCGGCCCGGGTGGGCAGGTTGACCGCGGTCAACCAGCGCACCCGGGCCGGAATGATGGTCCTGCAAATCCTGATCGAGACCGAACGCCGGATGATCTGGTCTTCCCCGGCTACGCAACGCAAGCTTCCGTCGCTGCGTCGGCCACGCGGCGAAAGCCGTGGGGCTTCCGGCCATCACGCCGCACGAACTACGCGCAGCCCTCACGTTGGCGCCTCGCCGCCGGGTGATGACGCTGACCGCCTCCAAGAGGCCGCGACCCGCGAGGATGCGGACCGGGCCGGCCCTCGACGGGGTCCGGCCGAAGCGCCGGAAACATCCTTGACCTGCGAACGAAGAGAAGCGCGCCCGGCAGGATTCGAACCTGCGACCGACGGATTAGAAGCTCAACCTGCGCGCTTGATCGACCTGCGGGGATGGGCGCCGAGCTGCGATGATGCCTTACAACGTCCGACATGGTTGTGGACTGTTTTCCGGTGCCCTGCGGACTCAGTGCGGACCGTCCTGCACCGTGGGTATCGCGCGTTGCCTTCTGCGAGGACCAACCTGTCGCGCGGCGTTCGGCAACTGTCTCACTTGCTGGGAAAGCCTGCGGATCTTCTAAATCCGAAGATTTGAGTCACCGTGTCTCGATGGTCCAGATCGGTTCGGATCATGGCCGCCACCACCCGGCAGGCAGGCATTCGATCTCGTACGCGTACGTCCGTGGCCGATCGCCTCGGTGGCTCCCGGTGGTGGCTCCCATCTGCGTGGGTCGCTTCAGGTCAGTCGTCGTCTCGGACTCGGGACCGCGCCTGCTTGACCAGCTCCTCGTAGTTGGGCTCGAAGGGCTCGACAAGCTCGCGTTCGAGGAGGCAGGTGAGGTCCCACAGCACTCGCTGTTCGGCCTGGTCCTCGACCAGGTCGCCGAAGTGGTTGGTCAGCTCATCGGTCCGACCTAGCCACTCGAACAAAACCAGCGCCTCGTCACGGCTGAGCTTGAGCGCAACGTCGTCTTGGTCCACGCCAGGCAGTGTACGTGCCTGAAATCGGAAGGTCGGCGGTTCGACCCCGCCCCTGGCCACCAAGCCTCTCGCCGGGCTTGGAGCACCGCCCACCTGCGGAAACGCACGGTGGGCGTTCTGCTGTCCAGGGCTGAAGCAAAGCGGTGTTGTTATACCGTAGATACCGCAGATCTCCCATGATCACCGTTGCGAGTTGCACGTTCGCTGCACGCCACCGCTCGTCTTAAGCCATCCCGTCCGCCGTCGATCCATACACCGTGGAGCGGGCCTGGCTCAGGGCGCCAAGGTGGAGCGCCCTACCGGACGAACG
>NZ_JBEZXZ010000130.1:0-25348 GCF_040638275.1 Actinoplanes sp. NPDC026623
CTCACCACGAAGAAGCTGCAACGCGGCACCCACCGCAGCGTCCGCGACCTCAACAAAGACATCCGAACCTGGATCCAGACCTGGAACGACAACCCACGCCCCTACGTCTGGACCAAGACCGCCGACCAGATCCTCGAATCCATCGCCCGCTACTGCACACGCATTAACGACTCACGACACTAGGACTGTTGAGTGCGCTGTTCTCTGTCGTGGAGAGCGATAGCCGACCCGTCACCGTTCACAGGCGCTCCGACAGGCTGATTTTGCGGCCGCGGGCTTGCGCTGTCGACCGGAGTCTCGTCTTCCCCGACGGTCGGCTCGGTCTTGAGCCGGCCACGGCGGGTGTCCCAGATGTCGCGGGCGATGATCTGGATGATGCCGGCCACGGGGATGGCCAGCAACGCGCCGAGGATGCCGGCGAGCTCGACCGCGACGAGGATCGCGATCAACACGGTCAGCGGGTTCACCTTGACGGTGCGGGCGAAGATCAGCGGCTGCAGCAGGTGGTTCTCCAGCTGCTGGTAGAGCACGAAGAAGATGATGACCACGATGCCAGCGGTGGTGGACTCGACGAACGCTGCCAGGGTGGCGATGACCGCGCCGAGCGTGGCGCCGACCAGCGGGATCAGGTCGACCAGGCCGACGAACAGGGCGATCAATCCGGCGTAGGGCACGCCCATGATGGCCAGCACACCATAGGCGAGGCTGCCGCAGATGATGCTGATAAGCAGGTTGCCGGTGATGTAGCCGGTGATGGTTTTGGCGCAGTCGTGGCCGACCCGGCGGATGCGCTCGGCGCGCCGGTCGTCGAACAGGGCGAGGAAGCCGTCGATGACCTTGGGGGCCTCCAGCACCATCAGGTACGCGAGGACGAAGATGGTCACGATTCCGGCAATGCTCGTCGCCGCCCCTCGCAGTACGGCGATGGTGGGTGCGCCGAGGCGGCCGGCGTACTCGCGGAACCGGTCGGCGTTGTTCTGGGCGTACTCAAGCAGGTTGAACCGTTCGATCAGGCCACCGACCGGTCCGCGCCCGGACCGGGCATCGTTGACGATTTTCGGGAAGTCGCCCACGACCTGCGATCCTTCACGGACCAGCGGGATGACGAACAAGGTGACGAGACCGCCGATGAGGATCAGGGCCACGAGGAACACCAGCAAGGTGGCCAGCCATCGCTTGCCGAACGCCCCACGCCGTTGCACCCACGTGACGGCCGGGTTCAGGGCGACGGCGAAGAACACGGCGATCACAATCCAGGTCAGCACCTGGCTGGTCGCTCGAATGAGGAGAAGGACGAGGAGAGTGGCCAACACCAGGCCGATGACAACCATCGTCCGCCGGGCCACTACACGGGTATCTTGACTGCTCACGCTGGGTGCCTACCCGAGGCAACTAGCAACAAACATGAATGGACCGGCTGCCCGCAACCTACAAACGCACCCACGGATCCGCTACTTCCACGGCTGCTACAGCTTCGCCGACGACCAGCTCTGGGGCGTGACGCGCCGCCACAAATGCGGCGACCACACCTTGTCCGCACTGAAATCGATCCGGGCTGCACGCCCGGACGGCGCGCCGATCTACGTCATCCTGGACAACCTGTCAGCCAACAAGACCCCACCCGCAACAAGGTCGAACTCTGCCTCACCCCGACCAGCGCGTCCTGGGCGAACCCGATCGAGGTCCAGTTCGGACCGCTACGGATGTTCACCATGGCGAACTCGAACCACCCATGCTGGCCCGCGAGATGCAGAAATACCAGCACCGACCCGGACCGCGCTGGTCGCCACCCAGATCGTCGGCCTGGCCGTACTGCGGTACGGCTTCACGGTCGAACCCCTCGCTTCCGCACCACCCGACCAGATCGTCTCCGCGACCGGCCGACCGTGCAGCGCTACCTCGCGGGACGGCACCGAGCAGGAGGGCCACGGCGTAGGTGCGCCATCGCGGCAGGCGCTCGCCGGTCAGCAGGGCATCGCCGGTGGTCTGCAGCACGAACCAGTGCACCGCCACGACCGACATCCGGGTGCTGGCGACCGAGACCGCCTCGGCGACGAGCAGCCCGTAACCGTTCGAGCAGATCGCGAGGCCTGGCCCATCGACGTGATGGGACAGGCCTCGCGTTCAATCGTCAGGCGATTACGGCGGGGAATCGATCCCAGACACGGTGGGCGCCGAGAAATTCCTGCAGCGCAGCGAAGGCAGCCGCGGCGGTCTTTTCTGAGACCACACCCGGCGTACCCGTGACACCGGCCGCCTCCAGAACGGTAGCGCCGGCCCCCCACGCGCCGATCGTCTTGGCGTGCCGCCAGCACTCGTCGACCAGGAGCAGCACCCGCGGGTCCACCACCGTCGTGACGGTAGCGGCGCCGGCCTTGGCGTCGCGCCCGGGCAGGGCATCCGGGGCGGGGACGGGCGCCCCGGCGAGCAGGACCGCGTCGAACTCGACCGATCGGGCGGTGGCGAAGGTCCGCTGGACCGGCAGCCCACCGACTATCCCACCGTGCGGGGCGATCAGCAACGGCACCATGCCGGCGTCGAAGATTGCCCGGCGGATCTCATCGAGGCCGTCCAGGTCACCATCCGGGTCGACGACGATCCCGATCATGCGGCCGTCGGCCGGCCAGATGTTGCCGAGCTGTGACAGGGCCGGGCTCGGCTCGACGTCGGCCAGCACCACGGTCGGCTCGGGCGCGGGCAGACCCAGACCGGCCGCGACCTGCTGGCACAGCACCGGGTCGATATTGGCCAGGCTCTGCAGCTGCCGTTCCTTGATGGCCTGCTCGTAGCACTTGTTGAGCTCGAAGGTGTACGCGTTGACGATGTGCTGCCGCTCGACCGGCGTCATGCTCAGCCAGAACAGGCGTACCTGGCTGTAGTGGTCGTCGAACGATGCAGGGCTCTGCCGGATCTTCGGCGCCTCGGTCACGATCACCGGCAGGTCGAGGAAGGCGTTCTCGGCGTCGCCGGCCGGGAACGGATTACCGCCGTCGAGCGAGTTCGGCCGGTAGGGCGCTACCCCGCCGTGCACGGCGTTCTGGTGATAGCCGTCGCGCAGCATGTCGTTGACCGGGGCATGCGGGCGGTTGATCGGGATCTGCGGGAAGTTGGGGCCGGCCAGCCGGGTGAGCTGGGTGTCGAGGTACGAGAAGAGCCGGCCCTGCAGCAGCGGGTCGTTGGTGGCGTCGATGCCGGGCACGAAGTTGCCGAGGATGAAGGCGATCTGCTCGGTCTCGGCGAAGAAATTCGTCGGCGTCCGGTTGAGGGTCAGCTTGCCGACCGGCTGCACCGGGGCCAGCTCCTCGGGCACGATCTTCGTGGGGTCGAGCAGGTCGATACCGGCGAAGGTCTCCTCGGGGTTGTCCGGGAAGATCTGCAGGCCCAGCTCGTACTCGGGGAAGGCGCCGGCCTCGATCGCGTCGTACAGGTCGCGGCGGTGGAAGTCGGGGTCGACACCGCTCAGCAGCTGCGCTTCCTCCCAGGTCAGCGAGTGCACACCGAGTTTGGGCTTCCAGTGGAATTTGGCCAGCACCGTCTCGCCGGCCGCGTTGCTCAGCCGGAAGGTGTGCACACCGAAACCTTCCATGGTGCGGTACGAGCGGGGGATCCCCCGGTCAGACATGTTCCACATGGTGTGATGCTGGGCTTCGGTGTGCAGGGACACGAAGTCCCAGAACGTGTCGTGGGCGCTCTGCGCCTGGGGAATCTCGCGATCAGGGTGAGGCTTGCCGGCGTGGATGATGTCCGGGAACTTGATCGCGTCCTGGACGAAGAAGACTGGGATGTTGTTACCGACCAGGTCGAAGACGCCCTCGTCGGTGTAGAACTTCGTCGCGAAGCCGCGGGTGTCGCGGACGGTGTCGGCCGAGCCACGCGAGCCCAGGACGGTGGAGAAGCGTACGAAGACCGGGGTTTCTTTGCCCTTGGTCAGGAAACGGGCCCGGGAGACCGCCTCGCCGGTGCCGTAACCGGTGAAGACGCCGTGCGCGCCGGTGCCGCGGGCGTGTACGACACGCTCGGGGATGCGCTCATGGTCGAAGTGGCTGATCTTCTCGCGGAAGTGCTGATCCTGCAGGAGCACCGGCCCGCGCGGGCCGCCCTTGAGCGAGTGGTCCGTGTCGCGCAGCCGCACACCGTGCGCGTTGGTGAGGTACTCGCCCTGCTGACTGTTGTCGGTCGGCGGCACGTCGGTCGCCGCACCGGTGGGAGTGCGGGACTCCGGTGTGCCCTGCTCGGGCTTGGGCGGCAACGGGCCATGCGGTGTGGTCGGCTCCTCAACGGCAGGGGTGCCACTGCCGGGGGAACCAGGGACATCGGGGGTCAGGGCAGCGCCCACCTTCGCCGCTGCAGCCTCGACGGTGTCTTTGATTTTCTGTGCCGGCTTCTTCGCCATGCGGCGCAATTTCCCTTCGAATGGATTAAGATGGACATTCGATACTTACCCTTGCCGGGATTCGATAAACTCTGCGTACTGAATTAACGGCCCAGAGGCCAGGGTCGGTATTATGGGCTGTGCTGGCGATCGTCGCGAAATTCGTCATCATCAAACGAGCGATCGTCTTAACTCCAGACAGAATCTCAATGAGGCTGAGTGGCACTGATAGAAAAAGCCGAGGCGTTGCTCAAAGCTTACGCAAGTTCTGTTGTTGCTCATCAGAAAACAAGGCCGTCTATCTGTGTATTCGCCCGACATTCGCGTAACGCCTGACGAGCGTGGCTGTGCGTTCATTCATCGGTTGACGCGTTCGCCTGGGCCGGGTTGACGGCGGCGTGATGGTGGGAAACTCTGTCGGCCAGGACCCGTGCGCTAGCAGCGCACGCACGGGGCGGGCCGTCGGACAAGACAAGGCAAGGTTCCCAGCTTTGCTCGAGGGCAGCGCTGACGACCTGTACGAGAGTGCCCAGTGCGGCAACCTGTCTTCGTTGCTGGAGGGCACGATCGCGAAGATCAACGTGACCCTTCTAGCTTGGCTCTGTGGGCGCCAGAATGTACTACGAGACTCATTACGCCCCGCTGCTGGTCATGCAGGGCGAGATCAGTGGAGTCGCGCTCGATCTGCTGACCAAGGACGGGAGCATGCTCCCCGTACTGGTCCGCTCGCTCGTGAAGACCGGCAGCGAAGGGCAACCCCAGCTGATCCGTACGATCGTCTTCGACGGCCGCGAATGCCCGCCTACGAGCAGGAACTCCTGCATGCCCGCCGCCTAGCGGACACCGAGCGCCGCGCCGCCGAGCGCGAAGACGAACGCCTTCGTCACCTGGTCTCCAACCTGCAAGGCAGCCTGCTGCCCGCGGTGCTTCAGACACCGCCCGGCCTCGAAACCGCGGGGGGTGAGCCGAACGGGTGGTCGGTGTGGCCGTGGACGGCGATGCCGCCGGCCGTGGACGTGCTGACCCGCATCATGGAGTGGGGCCGCCCCCACCGGGCTGTTCCGCGCGACCTGGAGGGCCTCGACGTTCACATGATCGACGTCCAGGTCCATCGGCCGCAACCCGAGCGCACCGCCACGTCGTCTCGATGTGCAGCCGCACGATCAGGGCGTCCGACTCAGGATCGTTTCCGGTGGTCGAGGCCGCCTCGACCAGTTCGGCAATGCGGTTATCGGTCAGCGCGCTGCGGGTACTGGATAGCCGGGCCGGTTTGGCGACCTTCGCCGCCGGGTTCGCCGCCTCGCTGATCGTTGATCGAGCGCCGTGGTCCGGGAGCACCGCGTCGGCCTCGTCCGCACCGAGTTCGTCCCCCGACCAGAGCGCCGCCGCTGCTGGATCGTCCACTGACGAGGATCGGCCGGATGTACTTCTACCTCGGATCGCCCAACAGCCAGTACTTCGACTTCATCGAGTTCACCGTCGGGCCGGACGTCTTCAACGGCAACACCACCCGGGTCGACGCATTCGGGCTCAAGCTGGCCATGCGGCTGCACTCGCACGACGGCAACGATGTCCAGGTCGGCGAGGACCAGGCCACCTTCGCCGAGGACCGAGCCGTCACCTTCCAGAAATTCCAGAACGAGGTACCGACCGAGTTCAAGCACCTGGCCACCGCGACGGCGCCATACCGGATCATGGCACCCGGCAGCGACGCCGCGTTCCGGGCCGGAGGTCAATACCAGAACTACCTGTCCTCGTACGCCTCGAGCGTCGGCATCAACGAGACCACCAGCAACATCCTCGGCTGCGCCGGAACGCTGGCCAGCCAGCCCCAGAAGTGCGCGGCGCTCAACCGGCACACCGCCGACCTGCCCTCCTCTCAATGGGAGACGGTCGCGAACTTCTACCGGGCCGCGCCGGCCAACTACTACGCGAAGTTCTGGCACGACCACGCCATCAACAGACTCGCCTACGGCTTCCCGTACGACGACGTGGCGGGGCAGTCCTCGTTCATCTCGCACAACGACCCGCAGTGGCTCGAGATCGCGGTCGGCTGGTAGCGGACCGACCAACGGGCTACTCGTCCCAAACGACGCGGGCGAATACCTCCGCGGCGGGCGGGACGCGAGGCCACGACAGGCGGCGTCCGGCGACGCGGACACCGGGACGATGCACCACCGACCTGTTCCTTGTGGAACAGGTCGGTGGGGCCGACCGGGACGGCGCGCCGCAGCACGATCGGCCCGGCGTCCAGCGTTCCCGCCCGGTCAGACGCCGGCCGGCTGCTGCTCGTGGCCGAGATCGACGACATGGAGCCGGGGGTCGCCGCCGAGCCGTACCTCGTAGGCCGTCGGCGGCCCACCCTCCGGCCAGCGCGCGCCCACCACCGTGGCCGCGCGCCCGCCGAGGTCGACTCGCGCCCCCGGCGCCTTGAGCCGATGAGCTGCGAGCAGCACCGCGTCGAGGGTCTGCCGGGCACCCGCCAGCGAACCCCGCAGACTCACCGTCCGTAGTTCGCGTTCGAGAAGGATCGTCGCATCGCTGCGCCGGTCGCCCGCGCCGAGCGCGGCGTCGACCCTGGTCCACAGTCGCCACCCGTCGTCGTCGAGCACCAGCCGGGCGGCCCGGTCCAGGGCTGCGCACGTGATGTCGACCGCCGTCTCCTCGCCCAGCTCGGCCACCCACGCCAGCTCCCCCGGGGCGGGCAACAGGCCCGGCGACTCGTGCGCCACCACCGCGTACAGCATCGCGAGCACCGTCTGGCGGTCGCGGCCGTCGTAGAGGCGGCCCGCGGCGGTGTGCAGACGCGGAAATCGGGCCGCCAGGTGGGCGGCGCGGCCCAGTGGCGGAGCCGCCGCCTCCCGGGTGTCGCGCACCCGGGCGTGGAAGGGCCGCTGTTCGCGGTGGGCGAACACGAGCGAGCGGTGCGGGTCGGCGATCAACCGCGCCGCGACCGAGTAAGGCACTCCCATCTGGGCGGCGAGGGCTCGGACGGCGCGCCTGCGGGCACGGTCGTTGGCCTGACGGCGGCGTTCGGTTCCGGTCATGGCAGCCCCTCCCTTGGGCCATCGTAGGTTCTCCGTTGTACGTTGAGGGGGCAGCCGCGCCTGCACGAGCGTGCGAGCCGCCCACGCGGGCTCGCGTCGACGCCAAGAGGCTCTGACTCAGCGCACACCATCCGTACGCACGTCCACGTGCGCCGATCGGGTGGGGTGCGTGGGGCCTCGCCGCGAGGACGTGAGTGACGTGTTCGAACGATTCACCGATCAGTCCCGCCGGGTCGTCATCCTGGCTCAGGAAGAGGCCCGGCTCCTCAATCACCACGACATCGGCACCGAGCACCTGCTGCTCGGCCTGATCAGCGAGGGCGAGGGCGTGGCCGCGCAGGCCCTGACCGCCCTGGACGTGACGCTCGAAGCCGCCCGCGCCGAGGTGGAGCAGACCGTCGGCGAGGGCCGCGAGGCGCCGGGCGTGCACGTCCCGTTCACCCCCGCCGCCAAGAACGTCCTCGAACTCGCCCTGCGCGAGGCGCTCAAGCTGGGCCACAACCACATCGGCCCCGAGCACATCCTGCTCGGGTTGGTCCGGGATAGCGGAGGCCCGGCGGCTCAGATACTGGTCACCCTGGGTGCTGACCTCCAGCGCGTACGCGAAAAGGTCCTTCACCTGCTGTCCGGGCATCCCTCCGTGACCGCCGTGGCGCCGACGACGTCCGCCCTGCTCGACCAGTACGGCGAGAACCTCACCCGGCGCGCCCGTGACGGCGGCCTCGACCCGGTCGTCGGCCGCGACCGCGAGATCGACCGGATCACGGTGGTGCTGTCCTGCCGCACCAAGAACAACCCGATCCTGGTCGGCGAGCCCGGCGTCGGCAAGACCGCCGTCATTGAGGGCCTGTGCCGACGCATCGTGGCCGGTGACGTGCCCGAGACGCTGCGCCCCAAGCAGGTGTACACCCTCGACCTGGGGTCCCTGGTGGCCGGCTCGCGGTACCGCGGCGACTTCGAGGAACGCCTCAAGAAGGTGGTCAAGGAGTGCCGTACCCGTGGCGACGTCATCCTGTTCATCGACGAGATCCACACTTTGGTCGGCGCGGGCGCGGCCGAGGGCGCGATCGACGCGGCTTCGATCATGAAGCCGATGCTCGCGCGCGGCGAGCTGCAGACGATCGGCGCCACCACCACGGCGGAATACCGAAGGTACTTCGAGAAGGACGCCGCGCTCGCCCGCCGCTTCCAGCCGGTCCCGATCGACGAGCCGACCTCCACCGAGGCCGTCGAGATCCTCAAGGGCCTGCGCAACCGGTACGAGGAGTACCACCACGTCTCGTACACCGACGTCGCACTCGCGACCGCCGTGACCCTGGCCGACCGGTACGTCGCCGACCGCTTCCTGCCCGACAAGGCGATCGACCTGATCGACGAGGCCGGCGCGTGGGCGCACGTCCGGCCGCGCGGCGACGGCCGGGTAGGGGGGACGGAGATCGGCGGTGATCAGATCGCCGAGGTCCTGGCGAACTGGACGGGCATTCCCCTGCAGCGGCTGACCGATGAGGAGACGTCCCGGCTGCTTCGCATGGAGGACGAGCTCCACAAACGGATCATCGGCCAGGCGGAGGCGGTCCGGGCGGTCGCCCGCGCCATCCGGCGTACCCGGGCGGGGTTGAAGGATCCGAAGCGCCCGTCCGGCTCGTTCATCTTCGCCGGCCCGTCCGGTGTGGGTAAGACAGAGCTGTCCAAGGCGCTGGCCGAGTTCCTGTTCGGCTCCGAGGACGCGCTGATCCAGCTGGACATGTCCGAGTTCCATGACCGTTACACGGTGTCCCGCCTGGTCGGTGCCCCTCCCGGCTACGTCGGCTACGACGAGGGTGGCCAGCTCACCGAGAAGGTGCGGCGCAGGCCGTACTCGGTGGTGCTGTTCGACGAGATCGAGAAGGCCCATCCGGACGTCTTCAACACGCTGCTCCAGATCCTGGAGGACGGCCGGCTGACCGACGGTCAGGGCCGGATCGTGGACTTCAAGAACACGGTCGTCATCCTCACCACCAACCTCGGCACCCGCGACGCCTCCAAGCCGTTCTCGCTCGGCTTCCAGACCGCCGACGGCGCGCAGGATCGGATGGCCGCCAAGGTCCACGACGAGCTGAAGCAGCACTTCCGCCCGGAGTTCCTCAACCGCATCGACGACACCGTCGTGTTTCCCCGGCTGACCGAGGCCGACGTGCTGGCCATCGTCGATGTGCTGCTGGCCCGCCTCGACCTGCGACTGCGCGACCGCGACATGGGCGTCGAGGTCACCGGCGCGGCCCGCCGCCACCTCGGGGCGTTGGGCTTCGACCCATCCCTCGGCGCCCGCCCGCTTCGCCGCACCATCCAGCGCGAGGTCGAGGACGTCCTGGCCGAACGCATCCTGCTCGGCGACCTCGTCGCCGGCCGGGTCGTGGTGGTCGACTGCAAGGACTCCGGGCTGGTCTTCCACGAGCGGGAGGAGGCGGACCCGCTTGTCCAGCCTGCGTGAACGGCACCATGACCTGGGTGTTCTGGTACGGCGTACGCGCGCCCGGTTCACGCGGCACCGTGAATCGGCGCGGTCGATGCCGGCCGGACCGGGGTCAGGACGTCGGTGGGTCCACCGGCCTGGCTCGCTGCGGTTGGATCGTCTCGTGCCGGGCCGGCATCGTCGCCGCCGTTCATCGGCTGCGGCGGTGACCTCTGCCGACGGTGTGCGGCGGCGTCGTGGTCACGGCCGCGCTGTTTCTCACCCTGTTCGACGGGTACGCGAGGGTGTATCGGGTCGGGTCGACAGATCGGAGCAGGACAATGGGGCGTGCGCGCATCGTCATCGTGGGAGCCGGGTTCGCCGGCTTCCACGCAGCCCGGACCCTGCTGCGCAAGGCCCGCGGCGCCGCTGAGGTGGCACTGCTCAACCCGACGGACTACTTCCTCTACCTGCCGCTGCTCCCGGAGGTCGCCGGCGGGGTCCTCGATCCGCGGCGGGTCACCGTGCCGCTCGCCGACACGCTGCCGGGGGTGCGGCTGGTGTTGGGTCAGGCCGACGGGGTCGACGTCGACGCTCGGACGGTGTCGTGGACGGGCCCGGAAGGCAATCGGGGCACACTGGGCTACCACCGGTTGGTGCTGGCCGCGGGCAGCGTCAACAAGTTGCTGCCGATCCCCGGCGTAGCCGACCACGCGCACGGCTTCCGCGGCATACCGGAGGCGTTGCACCTGCGTGATCACGTGATTCGCCAGATCGAATTGGCCGACGCCGCCGACGATCCGGCCGAGCGAGCCGCCCGGCTCACGTTCGTGGTCGTCGGTGCCGGCTACACCGGCACCGAGGTCGTCGCACAGATTCAGTTGCTGACCCACGACGTGTTGGCCCGGCATCCCCGTCTGGCCGACGTGCACCCGCGGTGGCTGCTGCTGGACACCGCGAAGCAGGTGCTGCCCGGGATGGACGAACGGCTCTCGACGACCGCCGGGCGAGTACTGCGCGAGCGTGGCGTCGAAGTGGACATGGGCACGTCGGTGTCCGAGGCGACCGCCACCGGGGTGAAGCTGACCGACGGCCGTTTCGTCGCGTCACGCACGCTGGTGTGGTGCGTGGGTGTCCGGCCGGACCCGCTGGCGCAGAGCACCGGGCTGCCGATGGACAAGGGAAGGCTGCAGGTCGACGAGTACCTCGCCGTGCCCGGCCATCCGGAGATCCTCGCGTGCGGCGACGCCGCCGCCGTTCCCGATCCGGCCAACCCCGGGCAGCCCACACCGATGACCGCTCAACACGCCGTACGCCAAGGCAAGCTGGCCGGAAACAACATCGCCGCCTCCTACGGGGTGGGGCGCCGGCGTCCGTACCGTCATCGCGATCTGGGTTTCGTCGTGGATCTCGGTGGTTGGCAGGCGGCGGCCAACCCGTTGCACGTGCCCCTGTCCGGCCTGCCGGCCCGGGTGGTGACCCGCGGCTACCACCTGACCGCATTGCCCGCGAACCGGTTCCGCACCGCGGCGGACTGGCTGTTCACCGCGGCCGGAGCGCGTCCGGCGGTGCAGCTGGGGTTGGTGCCCGGCCCCGCTGTGCCGCTGGACACCGACGCTCCCGAACTCGTCCACCGGCCCCGATGAGGAGTCACTCATGCGCGCGTCGACCGTCCAACCCGTCGGCGAAGAACTCAGTCGACGTACGTGACGTGCCCGATCCGACGGCCGGGCCGGGGGAGATGCTGGTGGAAGGACTGGCGCTGGGCATCTGCGGCACTGACCGGGAGATCGTCGCCGGGGAGTACGGCTGGGCGACACCGGCAAGCCGTGCGGCACCGGCCGGTCTGCGTGGCGTCGTCAACCGCCGATCCGAGGCGCCGTTAGGTCGGCTTCGTGCGGGGTAGGCGGTGGTGATCAGCGATCGGAGGATATTCATGAAGGCCGTTGTCTATCAGGGACCCCGCGAGGTCGTCGTCAAGGAGGTGCCGGATCCGTCGATCCAGTCGCCGAACGATGCGATCGTGCGGATAACCACGACCAACATCTGCGGCTCGGACCTGCACATGTACGAAGGGCGCACGTCGGTCGAGCAGGGCAAGATCCTCGGGCACGAGAACATGGGCATCGTCGAGGCGGTCGGCGACGCCGTCGACCGAATCAAGGTCGGCGACCGGGTATCGGTGCCGTTCAACATCGCCTGTGGCACCTGCCGCAACTGCCTGACCGGCTGGACCAGCTTCTGCCTGCGCACCAACCCCATCGAGGGAATGGACGGCGCCGCGTACGGCTACGCGAACATGGGCCCGTACGACGGGGGCCAGGCCGAGTTCCTGCGCGTGCCGTACGCGGACGTCAACTTGCTGAAGTTGCCGCAGGGCACCGCGCATGAGAACGACTTCACGATGTTGTCGGACATCTTCCCGACCGGCTGGCACGGCACCGAGCTGGCGGGCATGCAGCCCGGCGACCGGGTGGCGGTGTTCGGGGCAGGCCCGGTCGGTCTGATGGCGGCACACAGCGCGATGATCCGTGGCGCGTCGCAGGTGTTCGTGGTGGATAAGGAGAGGGACCGCCTGGACCTGGCGGGCAAGATCGGCGCGACGCCGGTCGACTTCTCGGCCGGTGATCCCGCCGAGCAGATCCTGGACGCCACCGGCGGGCGCGGCGCCGACTGCGGGGTCGAGGCGGTCGGCTACCAGGCGCATGACCCGTCCGGGCAGGAGCATCCGGAGCTGGTGTTGGACAACCTGGTCAAGGTGGTGCGCTCCACCGGCGGTATCGGTGTGGTCGGTGTGTACCTGCCGCAGGACCCGGGCGCGGCCACCGAGCAGGCCAAGCAAGGCCGCATCGGCTTCGACTACGGCATGTTCTTCAGCAAGGGGCAGCGGATGGGCACCGGGCAGTGTCCGGTGATGCGTTACAACCGGCACCTGCGCGATCTGATCATCGCCGGGCGTGCCCAGCCGTCGTTCCTGGTATCGCACGAGCTGCCGTTGACCGAAGCGGTCGGCGGCTACCAGCACTTCGACAGCCGGGACGCCGGTTGGACGAAGGTGCTGCTGCGCCCAGCGGCCTGAGTCGGAGGTACCCGCCCGGCACATGCCGGGCGGGCCTTCGCTCTACAGCGGCTCGTCCACTTCCCGCGCGACCGCGCGGGCTCGTTCGAGGCGGGCTTGCGGCTGGAGACGCGGGCCCGAGCAGTGCCTGGTCAGAGTGCTCGAGCCGGCGCGCAGCGGCACCTCATGCTCGGCCTCTTCCTCGATCTCCTCGGCCGACGGCGTCACCTCCATCCGGCTGGCCCACTCTGCGGCAGGCTGGTCATCGGTGCAGAACTCCGAGGAAGACGAAATACAGCAGTCCCGCGGCGATGAACCGCAGACAGCACACGAACAGCGCTCTCATGAGGACTTGTTGCCCGGTTCCTTGGTGCGCGTCTCGAAGTCGCCGTGCCCGTTCGGGCACTTCGGGATCGTGTGACCCTGCTGGACGTGGACCTTCTCGCTGCACTTGGCGCAGTGGAAGTCCCCGGTCTTCTGCGCTTTCTCGCCCGCGTGTGCGGCCATGACATCGGTCCTCTCAGATTCCGATACGGGCGCGGAGATCCGCGGCCCACAAATCGGCGGTGTACACGTCGGTGCCTGGCTGGAACTTCCGGCTGTCGGCGAGGCCGCCCGCGTCGACCGGCTCGAACCCGATCTGCTCGGTCAGGTCGAACACCTGCTTCTTGGCCCCTGGGTCGTCACCGGCGACCGGGATGCCGTAACGCTGGTTGGCGCCGCCTTCGTGGCCGTATTCGCGCAGGTGGTCGAAACGCATCGCGTTGAACGCCTTGATCACGTGCGCACCGCGCAGATGCTGCTGGATCAGTTCACTGGAGGTGGTACTGCCGTCGTCGAGCGCTGTGATGCGCCCGTCCCGCTCCGGGTAGTAGTTGCAGGTGTCGATGACCGTCTTACCGGCCAGGCCGTCGGTGGGCAGCTCCCGGTACGCCTTGAGGGGCACGGTCACCACAACGACGTCACCGAAGCGGGCAGCTTCATCCGTGGTGAGGGCATGGCCGCGGTCGCCAAGCTCCTTCTCCAAGTCACGCAAGGTGTCCGGGCCGCGGGAATTGGCGATCGTGACGTCGTGGCCGACGTCGACAAACAGATGGGCGAGCGTGGAGCCGATCTTGCCGGCGCCGATGATGCCGATGCGCATACCGGGTGCTCCTTAGAATGTCGGGTGGCTCTGGGTGTCACGGACGGTGACCCACTGCCAGACGGTGAACTCGTCGAGGTTGGTCAGGGCGCCGAAGCGGCTGCTGCCGCCGGAGTCCCCCAGACCGCCGAACGGGGCCGGGGTCTCGTCGTTGACGGTCTGGTCGTTGATGTGGATCATTCCGGCGCGTAGTCGGTCGCCGATGGCCTGTGCGCGCCGGGCCGAGCCGGAATGCACGCCGGCGACCAGGCCGTACGGGGTGCTGTTGGCCAGCCGGACGGCTTCGTCGTCGTCGCGGACGGTGGTGATGACGGCGACCGGGCCGAAGATCTCCTCGGTGAACGCCGGCATGTCCGGGGTGACCTCGGCCAACACGGTCGGCCGCAGGAACAGCCCGTCCGCTGTGCCGCCGGTGACGATCCGGGCGCCGGCGTCGACACTGCGCCGCACGATGTCGGTGATGTGCTCGAGCTGGGACTGGTTGATGATCGGGCCCAGATCGACCTCGCCGCGGGGGTCGCCGACGGTCAGCCCGTCGGCGATCTTGGCGATCGCGTTGGCATATGTCGCGCCGATGGATTCGGCAACCAGGTCCGGCCGGTGGCCATGCACACCTGGCCCTGGTGGGCGAAGCTGCCGTAGGCCCCGGCGGCCGCCGCCGCCTCGACGTCGGCGTCCTCGAGCACCACGAAGGCGTTGTTGCCGCCGAGCTCGGAGACCATCTTCTTGAAGTGCTTGCCGGCGGCTTCGGACAGGTTCCGGCCGATCGGGGTGGAGCCGGTGAACGAGATCATGTCGATGTTCCGGTCCTCGGCCACCGCGTTGCCGAGTTCGCTACCCTTGCCGGGCAGCATGTGCAGCACCCCGGCCGGCAGTCCGGCCTCCTCGAAGAGCCGCGCGATCACCACGCCGCAGCAGATCGCGGTCTCGCTGGCCGGTTTCAGGATCACGGCGTTGCCGGTCGCCAGGGCTGGGGCGACCGAGCGCAGAGCCAGGATGAGCGGGAAGTTCCACGGCGCGATGACCGCGACCACCCCGTACGGGATGCGCCGGGCCATGCTGATCCGGCCCGGCTGAGTCGTCGGCAGCAGCGTGCCCCAGGGCTGGCTGGGCAGCGCAATGGCCTCCTGCAATTCGCTCAGCGCGAGGTCGAAGTCCAGCTTGGCGGCGGGGGCGGCCTTGCCGGCCTCGCGGGTCAGCCAGCCGGTGATCTCATCGCGGTGCTGCTCGAACAGTCCCGCCGCCCGGCGTAGCACGGCTGCCCGCTGCGCGAACGACGTGCCCGCCCAGCGGCGTCCGGCGTCGGCGGCCTGCCGTGCGCAGTCGGAAAGGATCTCGGCACTCGCCGCGCCGACCTCACCCAGCACCTCACCGGTGGCCGGCTCGGTGGCCTGCATGGTCTTGCCGGTCGACGTCCAAGCGCCGGTGAAGATCTTGCCCCGCCAGATACTCTCGTCGTCCACCAGTCCCATGGCAGTTTCTCCCTCAGACCCGGCCGGTGAACGGAATGCCGCGAGCGTCGTGCGGCGTGCGGGCTCGGGGGTCGTCGGCGGTGCGGGCGGCGGCGTTGACCCAGTCGGCGGCCGTCGCACCGGAGCGAGCAACTGGTGCGTGATCAGCGCCAGTTGCGTCGGCGTAGGCGTCGCCCTGGTTGCGGGCGACGGTGTGCTGGTCGGCGGTGGCCTCGTTGCCGGCCTGCGCCGGCGGGTCGGAGGGCGGTGAGGTCACGACTTCTCCTCCTTGCGCTCGGGTTCTTTCTTGTCGGCGGCCGGCGGGGCGTCCTCGCGGGCGACCTCTTCCGGCGAGCTGTTGGCGCGGGTGGTGTCGACGGGGCTGCCGCCGGCGCGCTTGCCGTCGCGGTCCTTGTCCATGACTGCTTCTCCCGGTTCAGGCGGCCGGGTTGAGGGCGACCTTGACCCAGCCGGGTTGGCGCTGGTCGAATTCGCGGTAGGCGGCCATGACGTCGGTCATCGGTTCGTGCTCGGTGAGTAGCAGGGCTGGGTCGACGCCGCCCTCGGCGACCAGGCGCAGCAGGTCGGGCATGTAGTGGCGGTGGTTGCAGTTGCCGGTCTTGACGGTGAGGTTCTTGTTCATCACCACGCCGATGGGGTAGGTGCTGATCGTCTGCGGGTAGACGCCGATGATCCCGATGGTGCCGGCCTTGGCGACCGCCTGCGCGGCCCACTGCGAGACCTGGCTGGGGGCGTCACCGGGCACCCATTGGCCGGCTTGGACGTTGGTCTCCGGTGCGGCCTGCTGCTGTTCGGCGTCGAATTGTCGGGCCTGGTCACCGGAGGTGCCGGCGGGGCGCTGGGCGTCGACACCGACCGCGTCGATGACCCGGTCGACGCCGATGCCGCCGGTCAGGTCGCGGATCGCGGCGATCGGTTCCTCGGTGTCGAAATTGATGATCTCGGCGTGTTGAGTCTGAGCGAGAGCGAGTCGGTCGTCGTTGTGGTCCACGGCGATGACCCGGCCCGCGCCCTGCAGGTAGGCCGACAGGATCGACAGCTGCCCGACCGGGCCGGCGCCGAACACGGCGACGGTGTCACCGGTGCGGATCTCGGCGAGCTTCGCGCCGAACCAGGCGGTGGGGAAGATGTCGGAGACCATGATGGCCTGCGCGTCGGTGACGCCGGGCGGGACCGGCACGAGGCTGGTGTTCGCGTACGGGATCCGGGCGTATTCGGCTTGCAGCCCGTCAAAGCCGCCTGCCGCCTTGGGGCCGCCGAAGAACGCGGTGCCGGCGAGCTTGCCGCCGGGGTTGGCGTTGTCGCACTGCGCCTGGTAGCCGGCGCGGCAGTACGAGCAGTAGCCGCACGAGAGGGTGGACGGGATGACGACCCGGTCGCCGGGGGAGAAGTTGCGGACGCCGGTGCCGGCCTCGAGCACCTCGCCCACCGCTTCGTGGCCGATGATCGTGCCCTCGTTCATCCCCGGCATGGTGCCGCGGATGAGGTGCAGATCGGTGCCGCATATCGCACTGGTAGTGATCTTCACGATCGCGTCGGTCGGCGCCTGGATCTTGGGTTCGGGCACGTCCTCGAGCCGGATGTCACCGACGGCATGCCACACCACTGCCTTCATCGTTGCACTCCTTCGTTGTCCGACGTCCGCGACCTGACTGGATCCGGGCCGCCCGCCGATCCCACGCGGTTCTCGCGTTGCCCGCCAGACGTCTCGAGGCCGGACGCGTCCGTACCGGTGTCGCCTTGTGCTGTGCCGGACGGTGTGCCCGGCACCCTCGCGTCCCCGGCCGGGGTCAGGTCAGGTGCCTTCATCGACGCGGCGTACCCGCCGTCGGGACCGGTACGCCAGAAGATTGAGCATTTTTTGGTTCGGCTTCGTCCGTTAAGACCAGGGACCCGGGGTAGTGAAGTGGCCCACGGTGTGCTGCGCGGCGTCGATCTCGACGCAGCAGTGCGGTGCCCCGCCGTTCTCTGCGGTATCCGCGGCCTGATCGCTGGCGAGGCGGCCTCAACGACCGGTCCGCCGACAGTGAGTAGTGATCCACTGCTGCGCATCGCCGATCATCGCCGTGTGCGGGCCCGTTGGTCAGGTGCCGTCACTTGAGGCATTGCCGGATGAGCCGGCTCATTGCTTGTCTTCCAGCTCGGAGCGGACCGATTCGGTCAGTTCGTCCCAGGAGTCGACGAACTTCTGAATGCCCTCGTCCTCGATGGTTTTGAACACGTCGTCGAGGTCGACGCCGGCATCGGCTATGGCCTTCATGACCTGAGCTGCCTGCTCGTAGGTGTTCTGGATCGGAGTGCCGGGGCCGCCGTGGTCCGCGTAGGCCTTCAGCGTCTTCTCCGGCATGGTGTTCACCGTGCCCGGCGCGATGAGGCCGCTGACGTAAAGGGTGTCCGGGAGGTCGGGGTTCTTCACACCGGTCGAGGCCCACAGCGGGCGCTGCGTGCTGGCCCCCTGTGCTTCCAGCGCGCGCCACCGGTCGGAGGAGAAGATCTCCTCGTACGCCTGGTAAGCCAACTTGGCATTGGCCAGCGCGGCCTTGCCCTTGAGGGAAGGGTCAGCACCGGCTTTGTCCAGGCGCTTGTCGATCTCTGTGTCCACGCGGGAGACGAAGAAGGACGCCACCGACTCGATCCCGTTCAGTGATCCACCGTCCTGCACCCGCTGCTCCAACCCCGACAGGTAGGCGTCCATGACGGCCCGGTACCGCTCGGTGCTGAAGATCAGCGTGACGTTGACGCTGATGCCCTGGGCGATGGACGTGGTGATCGCGGCGAGGCCTTCCTGCGTTGCGGGGATCTTGATGAACAGGTTGGGCCGGTTCACCAGCCACCACAAATGGGCGGCCTCCGCCGCGGTCGCTTCGGTGTCGCGCGCCACGCCGGGGGATACCTCGAGCGACACCCGGCCGTCGCGGCCGGTGCGCTGCGCCACCGGGGCGAGCAGGTCGCAGGCGTCGCGGACGTCGGCGGCGGTGATGGTCCGTAGCGCCTCCTCGACGCTGACCTTCCGCACGGCCATCGCGTGGACCTGATCGTCGTAGGAATTTGAGCCGCTGATCGCGGCGGCGAAGATGGTCGGGTTTGTGGTGACGCCGACGACCGAGTATTCGTCGACCAGCGACTGCAGGTTGCCGCTGCGGATGCGGTCACGGGAGAGGTCGTCAAGCCACACGGCCACCCCCGCCTTCGACAACTCGGCCAGCTTCTCGTTCTGCGTCATGACAATGCCTTCCAGATTCTTGGGGTCTAAAGCGGTCAGCGGTCGCCGGTGGGGGTGTGCAGAACGCCGACGCTGTCCGGGCCGGTGGGAGCGACCGCTGGTGCCTCGGCGGCGGCGAGGCTCTCGCGGGCTGCCGTGACGACGGCGTCGGCGGTGAGGCCGAACTGCTCGTACAGCACGGTGTAGGCGGCGCTCGCGCCGTAGTGGTCGAGCCCGACGATCCGGCCGGCGTCGCCGACGAACTCCCGCCAACCCATGGACACGCCGGCCTCGACGCTGACCCGGGCGCGCACCGACGGCGGAAGCACCTGCTCGCGGTAGCCGCGGTCCTGAGCGGCGAACCACTCCCAACAGGGCAGTGATACGACCCGGGTGGGGACGCCGTCGGCCTGCAGCGCCTCGCGGGCGGCGACGGCGATCTGCACCTCCGAGCCGGTGCCCATCAGGATGACCCGAGGGCTGCCACCGGAGGCCTCGGCCAGCACGTACCCGCCTCTGGCCACCCCCTCGGCGGAGGCGAACTGTGTGCGATCGAAGACGGGCAGGTTCTGCCGCGACAGCGCGAGCCCGGCCGGGCGGTCGCCGTGCTCGAGGATGGTGCGCCACGCCACCGCGGTCTCATTGGCGTCGGCCGGACGGACGAAATCCAGGCCGGGGATGGCCCGCAACGCCGCGTAGTGCTCGACCGGCTGGTGGGTGGGGCCGTCCTCCCCCAGGCCGATGGAGTCGTGCGTCCACACGTACGTGACCGGCAGCTGCATGATCGCGGCCAGCCGGACGGCGCCGCGCATGTAGTCGGAGAAGGTGAGGAACGTTCCACCGTAGACGCGGGTCCCGCCGTGCAGCGCGATGCCGTTCATGATCGCGCCCATGGCGTGCTCTCGGACGCCGAAATGCAGGATGCGCCCGTACGGGCCGCCGCTCCACATCTTGGTCTGCCGGTCGGAAGGCAGGAACGAGGCCTCGCCCTTGACCGCGGTGTTGTTGCTCTCCGCCAGGTCGGCCGACCCGCCCCACAGCTCCGGCAGGACCGGATAGACGGCCGCCAGGACCTCGCCGGAGGCCTTGCGAGTGGCCACGCCCTTGGCATCAGCGTCCCAGCTGGGCAGCTTGTCGGCCCAACCCTCGGGCAGGGTACGGGTAGACATGCGCTCGAGCAGTGCCGCGCCGGTCTGGTTGCCGGCCCGCCACGCGTCGAAGCGCTGCTGCCACCGCGCGTGCGCCTGCTTCCCACGCTCGACGACCTGACGGGCGTGCTCCAGCACCTCCGGGGCGACGTCGAAGGTCTTGTCCGGGTCGAAGCCGAGAATCTCCTTGGTGGCGCGGACCTCGTCCTCACCGAGCGCGGACCCGTGCGCGGCGCCGGTGTTCTGCTTGCTCGGCGCGGGCCAGCCGATGATCGTCCGCAGCACGATCAACGACGGGCGGCCCGTCTCAGCCTTGGCCGCGGCCAGCGCCCGGTCTATCACGGCCAGATCCTCGCCGTCGTCCACGTGTTGGACGTGCCAACCGTAGGCCTCGTAACGCATGCCCACGTCCTCGGTGAAGGCGATCTGCGTGTCGTCCTCGATCGAGATCCGGTTCGCGTCGTACACCAGCACGAGGTTGCCCAACTCCTGCGTGCCGGCCAGCGACGAAGCCTCGCCGCTGATCCCCTCCTCCAGATCACCGTCGGAAGCGAACGCCCACACGGTGTGGTCGAACACGCTCGCACCCTCGGCGGCGCCGGGGTCGAGCATGCCGCGCTCACGGCGGGCGGCCATCGCCATGCCGACGGCGTTACCTACGCCCTGGCCCAGTGGGCCGGTCGTCGTTTCCACGCCCGGGGTGTGATTGACCTCGGGGTGCCCAGGGGTCAGCGAACCCCAGGTGCGCAGCGCCTGCAGATCGGACAGCTCCACGCCGTAGCCGGAAAGGAAGAGCTGGATGTAGAGGGTCAGGCTCGAGTGCCCCATCGACAGCACGAAACGGTCACGCCCGGTCCACTGCGGGTCGCCCGGGTCGTGGCGCAGCCACTTCTGGAACAGCAGGTAGGCGGTGGGTGCCAGACTCATCGCCGTGCCGGGATGTCCGTTGCCGACCTTCTGCACCGCGTCCATGGCCAGCACGCGCACCGTGTCGATCGCGCGGCGGTCCAACTCGCCCAACCCCACGGGCAACCTCGGATGCGGCTGAACCGGGTTACCGGTTGGCGCATCGCTCACGGCCTCCGCCGGAGCCTCAGGGCGGGTGCTCTTCGTCCCGCTGACGGGATCCGACTCGTTGGCCGTCATCAGTTGCGGTGCTCCCTCGAAGTGGGCGGTCGACGCGCCGGCCGCGCATCCGGATTCGCCTAGGCTCCCTGGGTACCCCGCGTGCCGGTTTGAACACCCCCGCACCGCATGACAATGTCCCTGCGGGGCAGACAAGGACCATGGCAGACACCGCGATCTTCGACGTCGACGGCACCCTCGTAGACACCAACTACCAACACACCCTGGCCTGGTCCCGCGCCTTCCGCCGTTTCGGCATCACTCGCCCGATGTGGCGCATCCACCGCGGCATCGGCATGGGTGGGGACACGTTCGTGCCCGAGGTCGGCGGCCGGGACGTGGAAGAGGCGCACGGAGACGACCTGCGCGAGGCGTGGGTCGAGGAGTTCGACCAGCTCATCGGGGAGATCGAACCCTTCGAAGGCGCGCACGAGCTGCTGGCCGAGGTCAAGCAGCGCGGGTTCCGTCTGGTCCTGGCCAGCTCCGGCAAGACCCAGCACGTCGAGGCGTTCCTCGACCTCATCGACGGCAAGTCCCTCGCCGACGCCTGGACCACCTCCGACGACGTGGCCAAGAGCAAGCCCGAACCCGACGTCGTGGCAACAGCGCTGGCCAAGGTCGAGGGCGCCAGCGGCATCATGGTCGGCGACTCGGTTTTCGACGCCCAGGCGGCGGCGAAGCTCAAGATCCCCGTCATCGGGGTCCGCACCGGCGGCTTCTCCATCGGGGAACTGCAGGAGGCCGGCTTCCTGCAAGTCTTCGACTCGCTGGTGGCCTTCCGCCACGCCCTCGACGGCACCCCGTTGGCGCGCGCCAGCCGCTGAGTGGCATAGCGGAGAGCCTTTGGTGCGTGCCGCGCGACGCTACCGCTGTCACACGGGCGTTTACCGCCAGCTCGTTTAGCCGGACTCAGCAACCCATCGGCGTGCAGGGCCTGGACCACATCAGTGCCATGGTGAACCCCGGCTTCTAGGGTGGCTGCATGCCGGCACGTTTCCTCTCGCCGTCGCGGTCGATAGCCCTTGACCGTGCTTCTCCGGGTGCCCGTTCCCGGCTGGCCTTGGCGCTGTTCACGTTGTCGGCGGCCCTGCTGTTCGGCATCAGTGGGCTCTATCACCGCGGCCACTGGAGAGACCGCACCCAAAAGGCGCTACAGCACCGGCCGACGGGTCAGTTCGGCCCGTTCCGCCCGCCGTCCGAGGTCCCGTCCGGCGACGGCCGTAGCCGCCGGCCCGCGGCCGACGTCGGGTCGGGGTCACCCGGGGCGCTGTCGTCCCCCGCCCGCTCGGTGCTCGCACCGTTCCGAGCTCTGCCTCGGCCCCCGCGTCCGAGCCGGTCAGATCACGCCCTGGGTCGCCGTGCGTGTAGCACGCACCCGGCTGGGAACTCCCTGGGGATGTCACCAGTGAAAGGCGCGGCTACGGTCGCTTCCAGCGAGGCGCGCGGGCGCGACGGCGTAAGGATCCCGGCGGGTGAGGTGCACGGGTGGCTGCCCGGTACGAATCAGACAGTGTACGGACTGGCGTTGAGTCGGACCCGACTGTTCCGGTTCCCACACGTGCCGTTCGAGTTCCGCGCGTCGGACGTGCTGACCGCCGAGGACGACATCGGCTACATCTGTCCGCGTTGTGTGGCTGCGACGACGCGCCGCGACGAGCGGGGATGGCGTCGCGTGTCGCCCCGCCCCTGACCGGTTCCGGCCCGGCGTGCCGACTTGGGGCGCGTCGGGGTAGACGTCGCGAAGGCCCCGGCGCGCCGGACTCCGCATTGATGATCATCCGCCGTGGAGATGCGGTACCGCGGCACCGCGGCGCCCGGCTGATCCGGCACGGCGTCATCCCGGGCGCGGTGGCTTACGGTTGTCAGACGTACCGCCGGGCCGTCGACGCGCGCTGGGTGGCGTCGAGCGGCGCAAGGCGGGCTTCGACCGACGGGGGCCGGGTGCGGCGGGCGGCGATCACCCAGGGCAGTCCGCGGACGGCGTCCCACCAGGCCAGCGCCGAGGTGCGGTCACGCGGTGCGGAGACAGCCAGGAAAAACGTACGGTGCAAGGCCGGTGCGGTCGGCCGGCGCAGCCAGGTGAACCACAGGGTGTTGCGCAGACCATCGCGGCGGCGACGGACGGCGTCCCGGATCGGCGAGGCAGCGTGGTGGACCACCAGGCTTTCGAGGTAGCAGATCTCCCAGCCGGCGCTGAGCAGGTCGGTGGCCAGTAGCTCCTCCTCGCCGCCCAGCCACAGGCGTGAGCTGAACCCGCCGGCGGATCGGAAGGCGTCGCGCCGAACCATGGAGGCGCCCGCGAGGAAGCTGCCGAGCGCCGGACCGGGGAGCCACTCCGGTCCGGGTACGGGTGAGTCGCGCAGCTCCGCGACGATCGGGTCTTCCCTGCCGCTGGGTTCGACGACGATTCGCGCATTGAGGACGGCCAGCCGCGGGTGGGCGTCGAGGACATCAGCCGCTGCGGTCAGGCTGCCCGACTCCCACCAGGTGTCGTCGTCGCAGAATGCCACGTACGGCGTGGTCAGGCGTCCCACCCCCAGGTTGCGACCGACCGCGCCGGCGTTGTGCTTCAGCGCCAGCACCTCGACCTGCGGAAACTTCTCCCGTACGGCGTCCGCAGTGCCGTCGGTGGATCCGTTGTCAACCACGACGATCGGCGGTTGCTCGGGCAGTGCGACGAGGCGCCCGATCGCTCCGAGTGCCTCGTCCCTGCGTTGATGAGTAATGATCACAACTCCGGTGCGCGTGTCCGCCATGACGAGGGGTGCTACCCGATAGGGCATGCGTCAACCCGGCACCTGCTCCACAAGGTCAGTGAAGGGCGTCACGGTGACGGACCGACGTCCCTGCGAACAGGCGCCGGTCCGCCGGCGGCAGCGCACATAGGAGTGCGGCCGTTGCAGGTGGGTAGGCGGCGGCAGGCAGAAAGATGAGTGGGACGACGTCGCATCACTGATCTCTACCACCGGCGGATGAAGGATGCCCTCTGTTTCGAGCATTCCGCCGGTGCGCTTGGTCCCTACCTGTTGGTGCCGGCGCCGGGTAGCCGGTGTCGTCTGCTCGGTGGCGGCCGAACGTTCACGCACAACACCCACGTCGGCAACGCCCGAGCCACCGACATGGCGCACGCGGGCCACGTGAACATCGGCCGGCTGGCCCGCGAACGGTACGGCGCGGCTGCCGCCGGCGCCGGCGATCGCCCGTAGCAGCGCTGCGTCGGCGCGTACCTTGAGCGGGTTCTGCACGCCGGCCTCGCGCAGGGAGCGGCGATGTACAGCGGACCGACCGGAAACGAGATCCGGCTGCACGGAACACGGGACGAGTAGAGATCCCGCGTACGACATGGACGACCAGACACGTCGGTGACACGAACGCCCGTACGGTGATCCTCATCGGGTTCCCAGGCCATTGTCCGAGCCGGTAAATCCATGATCGTGCCTGATGGCGGGGTGCGAAAGCTGGCTGCGGTTGTCCCCGGTAGTCCGCGACAGTCCCGGCGGTCCTCCGGTATCGACCCGCTCGTGCCGTGGTTCGACGGCACCTGCCGCAGGCCTTGGTGCGCCGATGTTCATTGAAGTGGTCGACGTACTCACCGACCACAGCTCGGTCGGCGTTGGATGGTCGCTCGGACGTGTCGACGACGTGGTCCTGGGTACTTTGAGGGCCTGTGGAGCAGCGCCTGCTACGGCGCGGTCGTGACCAGTGTCATCAAGCGGCACGGATCTCGGCTCCAGATCAGCAGTCCTGCAGCGATCCGCGCATCAGCATCCCGGGAGCGGGTTGGTGGTGCGCCCTGATGAGGGACGTTTCTCATGACGCACGTCGAACCCATGGATCCGAACGAGGCGTTCGCCGAACTCGGCCGTATCAAGCTCGCCGACGTCAACATCGACACCTTGCTGGACAAGATCGCGCACCTGGCCAAGCGCGCCATCCCCGGCGATCAGCGGGCGGCGTCCGGGTGGCCCGGCATGCTGGAGCCGCCACCGCTGCTTCCGGAAGCGCCGCCTGCCGTGCCTGAGCCGTCAGGTTCGGTGACGATGTCGCTGTCCGGCATACCGGCCGGCCGGCGGTCCGTCTCGACCTGGGTGAGCGGGGCACCCTCCTCCTGCTTCACTGCCGGGTCGATGGGCAGCTCACCATCGCGATTTCCTCGATTTGTTGTCATGCCCGACGCGTACCCGTGCGGTGTCTCTTCATGCGGTGAGTTCAGTAGTAGCGGTGCTTCGGTCTGCCCGGACGGCCAGCTCCTCGGCGACGTGGCGAACCGGCAGGTCTCAATCGACCGCGTCGGGCATGACAACAAATCGAGGAAATCGCGATGGTGAGCTGCCCATCGACCCGGCAGT